>JBCCOR010000022.1:0-16785 GCA_039025295.1 Acidobacteriota bacterium | reverse complement strand
GGAGCAGCCAGACCAGGCCGGCACCCGCCGCCGGGCGCTGCGCGCCGGTGCCCGCGTCGCGCGCCGCGCCCGCGCGCAGGCAGAGCGCGGCGAAGAGCGGCGTCAGCGCCGCGCCGGCGATCAGGTTGTAGAGGTTGAACAGGCTGAGCAGATAGCCCGACGCCGCGTAGGCGGCGCCGGCGGCCCAGGCGGCGTCGCGGGGCAGGCGCCAGGCGCGCGCCAGATGATGCATCGCCCAGGCGGCGAGCAGCCAGTGCAGCCAGACGTGCGCGTTGAGGGCCCACAGCGGATCGGCGACCAGCCGCAGCAGGTTGTCGGGATACAGCGGCAGCGCGTTGAGGTTGCCGAGCAGCGGCTGATGATCGCGGCGCGGATCGACGTGCAGCAGCGTGCCGTCGCGCAGCGCCTCGGTCTGGCTCCACGCCAGGCGGTAGTGGGCGTGCAGCAGATCGCGCGCGATCAGGGTGCGCGTGCCGAGCACCAGGGGCAGCGCGGTCACGAGCAGCAGGCCGAGCACCACCAGCGCGGCGGCGCGGCCGCCTGATGCAGACGCGTCGCGCGGCGGCGAAGACGAGGAAGAAGCAACGTTTACGGGCATACCGACGGGCATAGACTACCCGCGATCATGATCCGTCCGCTGCTGCGCGCCATGCGCCCCGTCCAGTGGGTCAAGAACGTCTTCGTCCTGGCCCCGATCGTGTTCGCCCAGCGGCTCGGCGACGGCGACGCGCTGCGCGATGTCGTCCTGACCCTGATCGCCTTCTGCGCCGCGGCTTCTGCGATCTATCTCTTCAACGACCTGCGCGATCGCCACGAAGACCGCCTGCATCCGCTCAAGAAGCATCGCCCGATCGCATCCGGCGCGCTGCCGGTATCGGTGGCGGCGGCCGCCGCGGCGGTGCTCGCCCTCGCCGGTCTCGGCCTCGGCTACCGCGTCAACCTCGGCGTGATGGTCATTGTGGCCGTGTACCTGACGATCAACGCACTCTATTCCACCGTGCTCAAGCACGTCGTGATCCTCGACGTGATGGCGGTCTCGAGCGGCTACGTCCTGCGGGTGATGGCCGGCGCGGCCGCGGTGGCGGTGCCGGTGTCCGCCTGGCTGATGCTGTGCACGACCTTTCTCGCGCTCTTCCTGATCGTCTCGAAGCGACGCCACGAGCTGGCGCTGCTCGACGAGCGCGCCGGCGCGCACCGCGCCGTGCTCAGCCACTACAGCCTGCCGTTTCTCGATCAGATGATCAACGTCGTGACCGCGTCGACGGTCGTCGCCTACGCGCTCTACGCCGTCGACGCGACCACCGTCGCGCGCTTCGGCAGCGATCGGCTGGTTTATACCGTGCCGCTCGTGCTCTTCGGGATCTTTCGCTATCTCTACCTGATCTACCAGCGCAGCGACGAGGCGCGCAACCCGACCGAGGCGATCATCACCGACCTGCCGTCGGTGGTGAACGTGCTGATTTGGGGTGCGGTCGTGGTGTGGATCACCGTCGTCGACGGCGGCGCAGGCGGTTGAAGGCCGCCGGCGTCAGGTCTCGCTGCCGTCGTAGAGACCGCCGATCTCTTTTTCGTAGCCGTTGTAGGGCAGCGTCTTGCGGGTTTCCTGCGTGCCGATGTCCTGCTCCCACTGCTGGCTCCAGCGCGGATGCGGCTTGTGCGGCTCGACGTTCGAGTAGAACCCGTATTCGCTGGGCTGCAGATCGTTCCAGAACGTGCCCGGGCGGCGCTTGGTGAAGCGGATCTTGACGATCGACTTGACGCTCTTGTAGCCGTACTTCCAGGGCAGCGCCAGGCGCAGTGGGGCGCCGTGCTGCATCGGCATCGGCTTGCCGTAGCTGCCGACCGCGACGAAGGCCAGCGGATGGCGCGCCTCGTCGAGGCGCAGCGCCTCGGTGTAGGGCCACGGGTACCACGGCTGCTCGCGCACGCCCGGCATCTTCGGCTTGTCGAGCACCGTGTCGAAGCGCACGTAGCGCGCGCTCGGATCCGGCTCGCAGTGGTCGATCAGCGCGCGCAGCGGGAAGCCGGTCCACGGCACCTGCATCGCCCAGCGCTCGACGCAGCGGAAGCGGTAGACGCGCTCTTCGAGCTTGAAGCGGCGGAAGACGTCGTCGAGATCGAGCGTGCGCTCTTTCTTGACCTTGCCCTCGACCTCGATCGTCCACGGCCGGGCGACGTAGCTCTCCGCCAGGCGCCACACCTGGTCCTTGGCGGTGGTGAATTCGTAGTAGTTGTTGTAGCTGCCCTCGATCGTCGCGTCGGTGACCTTGCGATCGCCGATCGTGTACGACGCGTTGCGCGGTGCCGGGAAGAGATCGTCGTAGCCGTCGCCGACCGCCGGACGCAGCGACGGACCCGCGCCCGCGGCGCCGCCTGCGGGCTGCTGCTGCGCGCAGGCCAGCGAGGGCATGGCCAGGCCGATCGCGCCGAGGCCGAGCGCCCGGACGATCTGCCGCCGGTCGAGATAGGTCGATTCCGGGGTGGCGAGACGTTCGTCGATCGACCAGGACGGCGGGATGTGAAAGGCAGGCATGAAAAGTTCCTCGGCGTTGGCGGCGGGAGAGCGGCGCGACGGACCCGGGCGGGTCCTTTTCCACGGTACCAGACGCGATGAACGGCGAGAAGCGCGTTCGGCCGCGCCGACTCAGGTCGCGCGCCAGACCGGCGGCTTCTTGGTGTCGAGGAAGGTGGCGATGCCGTGGCGGCAGTCGTCGGTCGCGCGCGCCTCGGCGTTGAGCGCCGCGGCGCGGTCGAGCGCGTCGTCGAGCTCGACGCCGAGCACGTCGAGCAGCAGGCGCTTGGTGCGCGCGATCGAGGCCGAGCTGGCGCGGGTGAGGATGCCGGCGGCGAGCGCTTCGCCGGACGCGGCGAGTGTCCCAGGCTCGACCACGCGGTTGATCAGGCCGATCTCGAGCGCCCGGCGCGCGTCGACGAACTGCGGATCGAGCAGGATCTCGCGCAGATCGCGTCCGCGCAGCCGCAGCGGCAGATAGGTCGCCACCAGCGCGGCGACGAAGCCGATGCGCACCTCGCTGTAGAGGAAGCGCGCGGTGTCTTCGGCGACGACGTAGTCGTGGGCGGTCGCCACGCCGCAGCCGCCGGCGACGCAGGCGCCGTGCACCAGGGCCACGGTCAGCGCCTCCTGGCGCAGGATGCTGGCGAAGAGCGCGCGCAGCCGCGCCGAGTCGGCGGCGTTCTCCTCGGGGCCGGCGTCGCGCAGCGCGGCGAGATGGTCGAGATCGGCGCCGGCCGAGAAGTTGCGCCCGGCGCCGGCGAGCAGTACCGCGCGCACGCCCGCGCCGAGCAGATCGAGCTGATAGAGCGCGGTCAGCTCGGCCATCATCGCCGGCGACAGCGCGTTGGCCTTGTCCGGGTTGTCGAGCGTCACCCAGAGCAGATCGTCGGCGCGACGGATGCGCAGCTGCCGGCTCGCGGCGATGCGCGCATCGAGCGCCTCGGTCGCGCTCACGGCGCCGCGGCCCCGTCGTCGCCGGACGCCGCGTCGTCGACCGCCGCGCCGGCTTCGTCGCACAGCAGATCGTCGGGGACGTCGATCTCGAGCTGCAAGAGGCCCTGGCCGTGGGTTTTGCCCTGGGCGTCGGTGAGCAGGCTGCGGGTGCCGCCGCCGCCGAGTGCGTCGTGCAGGATGAAATTGAGCGCCAGCAGATTCGGCACCTCGAAGCGCTCGACGCCGCCGCGGCAGACGCCGGCGAAGTGCGCGGCGACGCGCTCGGCGGTCAGCGTGCGCTCGAGCAGATCGTAGAGCGCGGGGGTGTTGGCGATCAGGCCGACGTTGCTGGCATCGCCTTTGTCGCCCGAGCGGGCGTGGGCGATGCGCGACAGAGGAACACGCATCGGGTCATCTCCGAGAAGGGGGTTGGGGCGGACGGCGACGACGGGTCGCGGGCAGCGCGCCCGGGCGCCGCACCGGCGCCGCGGCCAGCAGCGCGAGCAGGCTGCTGAGCACCAGCGCCACCGCCGCGAAGTAGCCGGTCGACGGCTGCGTCCAAAGGGGATGGGCGAGCTGGGGGAGAAACGCGTCGAGGCCGCGCGTGAGCGCGTCGCGATGATGCTCGACGAGCACGCCGAAGGCGGCCGCCGCGGCGGCGAAGCCGAGCATCGACAGCCCGAGGCGGACGCCGCCCGGCCAGCCGCGCCGCGCGCCGCGGTGCAGCAGCAGCGCGTGGCCGAGCGCCGTCGCCAGCGCCCAGACGGCGAAGGCGGTGCGGTTGGCGAGCGCGCTGGTGAGAAAGCCGAGCAGCAGCACCGGCAGCGCGCCGCCGAGCAGCGCCGCCTGCCAGCGGATCGTCGGATTCAAGCGGACTCCACGCTGACGCGGATCTGGTCCTCGACCACCTCGCGATCGAGCAGCGCCGGCCAGTAGGCGATCACCCGCTGCGGCTTCGGACGGCCGCCGGCGAAGCCGGTCACGCCCGGCGGACCGGAGGTGATCAGCGGCGCGAGCTCCTTGCCGAAGCGCTCGACCTTGGCGTAGTCGTCGGCGCGCACGCCGATGCGCAGCACGACCTCAGGCGGCGCCGACGGCGTGGGCAGCACGCCGGGCAGGCAGGCGCCGGTGCCGAGCAGCTCGACCGCGCGCTCGTCGTCGCTGAAGGTCACGCCAGCGCGCGCCAGCCGGCGCCAGACCAGATCGGCGCAGAGCTGCGCCTTGTCGACCGCGTCGGGCCCCGACAGCGTCAGCTGGCCGATCGCCTTGTAGCCCTCGAGGTACGAGGCCGAGACCTTGAGATAGGGCGTGTTGGGCTGGCCGGTGACGCCCGAAACGCGCACCCGATCCGGGCCGTCCTGGGCCAGCCGGATCGACGTGAAGTCGGCGGTGACGTCGGGCGTGATGTAGCCGACCGGGTTGCCCATCTCGTAGAGCAGCTGCTCGCCGACCGTCGCCTCGGTGACCATGCCGCCGGTGCCGGCGTGCTTGGTGACCACGAAGCTGCCGTCGGCCGCCGCCTCGACCACCGGATAGCCGACGTTCCACAGATCGGGCACCTCGCGCCAGCGGCTGAAGTTGCCGCCGGTGCACTGCGGACCGCACTCGAGGATGTGGCCGGCGATCGTGCCGGCGGCCAGGCGATCCCAGTCGTCGCTGGCCCAGCCGAACTCGTGCATCAGCGGCGCCAGGGTGAGGGCGGTGTCGGTGACCCGACCGCAGAGCACGATGCGCGCGCCCTGGCGCAGCGCGTCGACCACCGGCGCGGCGCCGAGGTAGGCGTTGGCGCTGGTGACGCGATCGAGCAGCGGTGCGAACGGCGTGCCGGTGTCCATGTGCTCGAGCGGATGGCCGGACTCGGTCAGCGCCTCGAGGCGCGGCACGAGATCGTCGCCCTCGACGATGCCGACGGTGACGCCCGACAGGCCGAGATCGCGGGCGACCTCGAAGATGCGCTCGCGGCAGGCGCGTGGATTGAGGCCGCCGGCGTTGGTGATCACGCGGATGTCGCGCTCGACCAGCGTGGGCAGCGCGCGGCGGATGAAGTCGATGAAGTCGGTGGCGTAGCCAGCCTTGGGGTTGCGCAGCTTCTGCCGCATCATGATCGACAGCGTGACCTCGGCGAGGTAATCCATGCCGATGTAGTCGATCGGGCCATCCTCGGCGAGTGCGAGTGGCGCGTCGACGCTGTCACCCCAAAAGCCCTGGCCGTTGCCGATGCGGACGATGTCTCGGGACACGGCGCTCGGTTCCTCCAGGCGCGCGCGCCGCGGCGATGGTCCGGCGTTGCGCCGGACGGCGCGACGGGTAAGCGGACGATCTGGGGGGCGGTGCGCTGCAGCGATCGGCGGGCGCGAACCGATGTGCGACGCGCCCGAGTGAAACGTCCGCGCAGCGTACCACGCGGCGGTCTTTCGCACGTGCGGCACGGCCTTTGCCACAACTTGACGATCCGCCGTCAGATCGCACGACCATCCGACCCCGAGCGGAATATAATCATCACCATGACGATGGACCACATCGGTCCGTACCGCATGGTCGAGCGCATTGGAAGTGGCGGCATGGGCGAGGTTTACAAGGCCCGCGATGAGCGCCTGGACCGGTGGGTGGCGATCAAGCGTATCCGGCCTGACAAAGAAAGTGCCGACGAGAGCCGCCAGCGGTTCCGCCGGGAGGCGCGCGCTGCCGCGAAGTTGAACCACGCGTCGATCGTGCACGTCTACGACATCTTTCAGGACGGCGACTCGGACTGCATCGTCATGGAGTACGTCGAGGGCTCCAGCCTCGACCGCATGATCGCCGAGCGCCCGCTCGACGCGCAGAACGCCGCCCGCCTCGGTCAGCAGATCGCGTCGGGCCTGAGCGAAGCCCACAGCAAGGGCATCCTGCACCGCGATCTGAAGACCGAGAACATCATCGTCACGCGCGAGGGCCAGGCGAAGATCCTCGACTTCGGCCTGGCCAAGCCGATCGTCAAGGACGATCTCGACGCCTCGCTCACCGGCAAGGGCCAGGTGGTCGGCACCAGCCGGGCGATGTCGCCCGAGTACGTCAGCGGCGACGACGTCGATCACCGCGCCGATCTCTTCGCGCTCGGCGTGCTGCTCTACGAGAGCATCACCGGCCAGTCGCCGTTCAAGGCCCACAACACGCTGGCGACGCTCAAGCGGGTCATCCTCCATCGTCAGACGCCCGCCCACGAGCTCAACCCGGCGGTGCCGACCGAGCTGTCGGCGCTGGTCGATCGCCTGCTCGAGAAAGAGCCCGACGATCGGCCGCAGGACGCCGGCGAGGTGGCGCTGACGCTGGCGTCGATGATGGGCGTCAGCTCCTCCGGCAGCATCGAGCGGCCGAGCTCGATCTACGGCATGGTGACGTCGGCTTCGTCGACGCTCGACCTCGGCGTCGGCATGCTGCCCAACCGCCGTCGCCGCCGTAGCTGGATCCTGGCGATCTCGGTGCTGCTGGCGCTCGTCGCCGGCGCGGTGGCGGCGTGGTACGCCCTGCGCGAGACGCGCCCGCAGGCGGGCGAGGCGCTCGCGTTCCACGAGCGCGACGTCATCATCCTGGGCGACTTCGAGAACCGCACCGGTCAGGCGCGCTTCGACGACTCGCTCGATCTGGTGTTCCGCATCGGCCTCGAGCAGTCCGACTACGCCCGCGTTCTGCCGCAGGATCAGGTGCGCACGGCGCTGGCGCGCATGGAGCGCGATCCCGCCGACACGCCGATCGACCGTGAGCTGGGCATCGAGATCGCGCAGCGCGAGGGCGCCAAGGGCCTGGTCATCGGCACCATCGTCCAGATCGGCGACGCCTACGCGCTGAGCGCCCAGATCATCGATCCGCGCAACGGCGAAACCCTGTTCAGCACCTCGGCGACGGCCGAGTCCGAGAGCCAGATCCACGAAAAGCTGCAGCGCGTCACCCAGGACATCCGCGCCAACCTGGGCGATTCGCTCGCCGAGGGCGGCGACGAGAAAGCGCTGGCCAAGGTCACGACCGCCAACTTCGAGGCGCTCAAGGCGTACTCGGCCGCGATCGTGCAGATCGACCAAGGCGAGTTCCGCGAGGCGCTGCCGCTGCTCAGCCGCGCCGTCGAGCTCGATCCGGAGTTCGCCATGGCGCGCGCCAAGCTGGGCGTCGTCCACCGCACCCTGGGCGATGAAGACCGCTCGGTCGAAGCCTTTCGTGCTGCCCTCGCCAACGCCGAGCGCCTGACCGAATTCGAAGAGCTCTACGTCAAGGGCTGGGTCGCGTGGCAGGAGAAGGCGCCGCATCGCATGGTCGAAGCCTGGTCGCTGATGCGTACGCTCTTTCCCGACAACACCGACGGCTACAACAACCTGGCGCTCTACAGCCTGCACTATCTGCTCGAGTACGAAGAGGCGGAGACCCTGCTGCGCGAGGCGTTCGAGGTCGCCGGGCCGGCGCAGCGCTGGCAGATGCTGAACAACCTCGGCTACAGCGTGCTGGCGCTCGGGCGCAAGCAGGAAGCGGTGCAGATTTTCACCGAGGCCAACGAGAACCGCGTGCTCGCCGCCGCGCCCGGCCTGGCGCGCGCCCATCTCGCCCTCGACCAGCACGACGACGCGCGCGCCCTGATCGAGCAGGCGCAGGAAAGTGGCCTGATCACCGACGCCAATCTGCGCTCCCTGCGGGTGATCTCGCACGCCGACCAGGGCGATTTCGAGCGTGCCCTTGCGGTGATCCACGAGGGCTCGATCGAGGCGTCCGAGCTGCGCTCACCGCGCGCGGCGCTCAGCGCGCAGATGACCGAAGCCGTACTCTATGAGCGCATCGGCGACCGCCAGGCGATGCTCGAGGTGCTCGAGCGGCTGGCCGACCGCGGCTTCGCCTTGCTCGAGCAGGACGGCCAGGTCTTCGGCGGCACGTCACCGATTTTGCTGCTGTCGCTGATCGGCAAGCTGTATGCGCGCAACGGCGAGGTCGAACGGGCGCAGCTGATTCTCAACCGCATCGAGCCGCAGGCCAACGAAGCGCCCTTCGCCATGTGGCGCAGCGCGGTGCGGATTCTCGAGGGCGAGATCGCCGCCGCCGAAGGCGACTGGGACCGCGCCGGTCAGATCCTGCGCAACGCCCTTTCGGTGCTCGAAACCTTCCAGGGGCACGAGAGCCTGGCGCGCGTCGAGCGCCGCGCCGGCAATCTCGACGAGGCTGCCAGCCACGACGCGTGGATGGTCGAGCAGCGCGCCCGGGCGTTCGTCGAGTGTCAGGAGACCTGCTACGGCCAGTCGCTGAGCGTGCTCGACAGCACCCAGGCGCACGCCGATCTGGCGGCCAGCTACGCGGAACAGGGGCGCCGCGAGGACGCGATCGCGCTCTACAAGCAGTACATCGACCGCTGGTCGTTCGCCGTCACCAGCCAGCTGCCCGCGTGGGAGGTTGCGCGCGAGGCGCTGCGTGAGCTGCAGCGACGCGGTGCGTCGGCGTACACCGATCTGGCGGGCGAGCGCCAGCAGGGACGCTAGCCGCTGGGCGTTGCGTCGATCGGCTGCGCGTCGAGCTGCAGCGGATCCACGGCTGCCGGCACGCCGCAGCCAGCGATCGCCAGGGCGGCTTCCTCGGCCGGGTCGACGCCCAGCACCTGCTCCAGCCGCGGTGCGTCGATGGCGGCCGAATAGAACGCGCCCAGCCCGCGGTCGAGCGCGACCAGCTGCAGCGTTTGATTCGCGTGACCGAGGTCCTGCAGCACCACGGTGTAGCCGCGCAGGTTGTTGCGGTACTTCCAGAAATGTCGGGGAAAGCGGACGGTGTAGAGAAAGAGGAGGGCTGCGTCGGCGGCGTAGGCCTGGCCGCTCAGCGCGGCCACGGCGAGTCGCTGGCCCGCCTCGCGCGTGAGGTCGCGCACGCGGACCAGCCGATGCTGCGTGCAGCGGTAGTGGTAGAGCGCCGGGTCGAGATCGGTGACCCGCAGCGGCAGCACGTAGATTTCGATCGGATGCAGGCCGCCGCCCGACGGGCTGGCTTTGCGCAGCAGCGTCACGTCGTCGGTGAGCTGCGCGGCGCCGCGCGCGGCGAACGCGGCGCGGCAGAGCGCGGCGACGTCGTCGAGGTGCAGCGATCGCGCGAGATCGAAGGTGCGAACCGTCCGCCGGCGCGCCAGCAGATCGTGCAGCCGCGAGTCGGACAGAACGATCGGCAGATCTTGGCCGTCCGCTTCGGCGCCGGGGGCGTGCGCGGCGGCTGGCGGCGGTCCGTGCTGGGCGACGAAGCGCTGGAAGTTGGCGCGCGCGTGGGGCGCATCGGCGGCGAAGTCGACGGTCGGGACGTCGTCGTCGGTCAGGTCGTCGAGCGTGCCTGCGGCCGCGGGGTCGCCGTCGCCGTCGCGGCCCTGTTCGAGCAGGCTGAATCGCCAGCGTGCGTGCATGTGGGCGAGAACGGCCAGCGGATTCCAGCCGCCGCTGTGAAAGGCGGCTTCGCGCGCCCGCAGGCCGACCGCGGCCGCGTCATCGTCGTCGTCGCGCAACACGAAGCCGTCGCGCAGCCAGGCGTCGAGCGTTGCATCGTCGAGCGCACAGGCGTCGCGTGCGGTCCACGCGTGCTGCGGCAGCGCCATCAGCCGCTGCAGCTGCTCGGCGTCGAACGTGCGGCGGACGCCGGTCAGGCCGGCGTAGACGCGTAATTCCAGCGTGTGGCGCAGGGCGGCCTCGCCGCGCAGCAGCGCGTGCAGGTCCACGCCGGCCTGATCGTGGGGATGGACGAAGACGTAGCGCGAGCGCTGGATCGCAACCATCGGTTGACCCTCGGGCACAGCAAGCCATGAAGCCCACACCGCGCGCGGCGGCGTGCCGTGCGCGGTGTGGGCGCAGATCGAATGGAGCGGGGATCAGCCGCGCATGCAAAAAGCCACGTTCACAGCGCCGACGGCGAGATGTGGACGTGGCTTGGGACCGTCAAAGACCGAACTCTGGCCGCGTGAAACAGCCGAATGCGCCTGGAGAAAGCGCGAATGCGCTCAAAAGAAGCGCGGGTGCGCTCGGGGGAATCGAGCGTGCTCGGTCGTGCGAGATCCGAGGATGGCGCGACGAAAGCGTCAGGCCTGTGGCTGAGTCGGCGGAAGATGACGCCAAATCGTGCCGTCGATCGACATTTCGTCGAGCTCGACGTCAGCCGTGTCGCAGAGCTGCGTCAGGCTGTCTTTGCCGGGCACGCGAACGTCGAGGTTCGCGGTGTCGATCGAGATCGCAATGCCGTGTGCGGCGAGCGTGTCGTTCGGATTGCTCTCGAACGCCGCGCGAAGCGTGTCGTCGTCGGCAAGCCGCTTCAGGAAAGCGACATTGTCGGGCGTCAACGGCAGTGTGGGCGAAGGGTGTGGATTGTGCTGCATGTACATGGACTCAGGACCTCCCCGGTTGAGTCTGGTTGCGTGGTGCGGACTTACGGCGACCGCGATGTTCCGAAGAGCACCGCGGGAAAGCAGCATGGTTGAAGAGCGGGCCGTCGGTTCGGCGTATGACTTGATCCCATCGTACGGTGAATACCTTAACGATGGGCTGACGGCACGCGAATGACCCTTTCTATCATCGCGTCAAGTATGACAAAGATCGTCGCCTTCAGCAAGCGCTTTGGGGGAAAACCGGGCAATACGCCAGGGCAGATGCGGCCACCGAGGTGGCTCGATCGGGTCGCTGTCAGGGAAACCCTTTCGTCGACTGCGGGGTCGAACGATGAGGCTGGGAACGAGCGTTCGCGGTGGCTGGGGCCACCGCGATGCCTTGCCGGCGCGTGCACCTCGCTGGGTGCAAAAAGGGAAAAAAGCGCAAAAAAATTGCCTGCTTCGTTGATTCGCGAAGCAGGCGCCCGGTTTCACCGGCACAGACGTTGTTGTCGATCCTTACAATAAGCAAAGCGTGTGCCAGCTCCGAAATGGGTACGAAGGATGAAAAAAGATCCAGAGAGATGCGGAAAAACGCGGGTTTGATGGGCTGACGCGTCCAGCGGCTTCGGCGAAATGATCATCTGTGAAAACCATGCCTTATCAAGTGTGAGAAACTGCGGTGCAACACACGCGCATTTCGGTGCTTCTCACGTGCGACGACGCAGACGCTGGCCTCTGCAGCGATGAGCGATCGCGTCGGCGCGCGTGATGCACCGTCGACGGAAGGAGGCGGGCTACGCATGCCGTACCGCATCATCGCCAAGGCTCAGGATCAGGTTCATCGCTTCACCCTGCATCCCGGGCGCAACCTGATCGGGTCGGATCCGGCCTGTGCGATCTGCCTGTCGGATCCCACCGTATCTCGACAGCACGCCGCGCTGGACGTGCCGCAGCACGCGGCCCGCGAGCGCGAGAGTGGGGCGGTGGTCTTGCACGATCTCGACTCGCGCAACGGCACGCTGCTCGGCACGCGGCGCATCCGGCAGGCGCCGGTGGCGCCCGGCGACGACTTCCGGGTCGGCCGCGTGCAAATGCGCTTGGAGATGGTGCACGAGGACGATCTCCAGGTCGGCATCGAGGTGGGCGGCGACCGCCGCCGGAGCGCGGTCAACGGCGGTGATCTGCCCGAAGCGACCGAGTCGTTCAGCCCGAACGATCGCTTCTATATGGAGCATCTGCCCCGTCTGCTCGGGGTGCTGGAAGCCGGTGATAGCAGCGCCGAGGCGCTCGCGCAGCGCGTGGGTTTCGCGCTGTTCGACAGCCTGCCGGCGGCGGCGGTCGAGATCCTGGTGCAGAACGAAGGCGAGGACGACGACGGCGTGCTCTACCGCGGCGAGCATCCCGACGACGAGCAGCGTGCCAGCCACTGGATGGAGGGCGAGTCGGGGGGCTATCGCGTGCGGGCCGCGTTTACTTCGGCCCGTCGGGGTGCGCGCTATCAACCCCTGCTCGACGCCGGCGTTCGCCTGCTGACGCTCGCGGGCCGCATCGGGCAGCCGGCTGCCGAGGTGCCCCCGTCGGTGCTGAGGCGCCGAGCCACGCCCGACGTCATCGAGCGTCCGCAGCCGCCGAGCGTGGTGCCGACGATGCAGCGGATCTACGAGCAGGCCGAGCGCGTCGCGCGCGGCGACGTCGGGGTGCTGATCTCGGGCGAGTCCGGTACCGGCAAAGAGGTGCTGTCCGGCTTCATCCATCGCTGCTCGCCGCGCACCGAGCGGCCGCTGGTGACGATCAACTGCGCGTCGCTGCCGCGCGATCTGCTCGAAGCCGAGCTGTTCGGCGTCGAGCGCGGCGTGGCGACCGGCGTCGAGGCGCGGCCGGGCAAATTCGAAGTCGCCGACCAGGGAACCCTCTTTCTCGACGAAATCGGCGACATGGCCGCCGAGACGCAGGCCAAGATTCTGCGCGTGCTGCAGGAAAAAGAGGTCTTCCGCCTGGGCGGCCACACACCGCGGCCAGCGCGGGCGCGCATCGTGGCGGCGACCAACCGGCCGATCAAAAAGATGATGGCCGAAGGCACGTTCCGCTCCGATCTCTACCACCGCATCGCGACGTGGGAGGTCGAGCTGCCGCCGCTGCGCCAGCGCCGGGCGGACATCGCCAACCTGGCGGCGCATTTCCTGTCGAAGGAGGCCCAGCGCTACGGCCTACACGTACCGGGCATTTCACGCGCGGCGCTGGGCATGCTCGAGAGCTATGCCTGGCCGGGCAACGTGCGTCAGCTGCGCAACGAGATCGCCCGTGCCGTGCTCTTCCTCGAGACCGGCGAGCTGCTCGAATCGTCGCGACTGTCCGAGGCCATCCGGGACGCGCCGTCGAGCGGCGGCGCGATGGGCAGCGGCCAGGCGCTGGCCGCCACCCTGGAGGTGGTCGAGCGGCAGGAGATCCAGGCCGCGCTGGCGGCCACCGAGGGCGATACCGCGGCGGCCGCCGAGCGGCTGCAGATCAGCCGCCCGACGCTCTACCGTCGCATCAAGGCGCTGAAGATCGACATCCCGAAAGGCTGAAGGCGGATCAGGGCGCTTGGAATCGGGCCGGATCGATCGGCACATCGACCGCGATGTGATCGATCCGGATATGGCGCACGCCCTGGCTGGTGACCTGCTCGATCTGATGCGGCAGGGTGATGCCGCCGTCGATCGCGCGATGGTCGTCGTACAGGCCCACCACGCGGACGATGCTGCCCTCGATGTGCCAGGTGTCGTGCGTGGCGACGATCTGGAAGCTGGTCGGATCGATGTCGATGTCGGTGAGATCGCCGTTGGGATAGCGCACGCGCACGCGGTACACGCTGCGCACGTTCGTCGCGGCGTCGGGGCGCAGCTGGACGGTGCCGAGCCATTCGAGCGGATGGCCCGCGTCGAGCGCGCGCAGCAGCGGACCTTCGATCGCCGCCAGGCGCATCTGGCGCGCGGCCTGCGCCGGCGGCAGCTCGGTCAGGGTGCCGTCGTCGATGCCCCACAGCGCCCAGAAGCGGCCGCCGTCGCTGGCCTGGATGTGGCGCTTGCCGTCTGCGGTGCGGATTTCGAGGCGCAGCCGAGCCGGCACCTGGATCTCTTGCACGAACGGGGCGCTCAGGGCGCGCGCGTCAGGCGGATCGGGGACGTCGTCGGCGCGCGAGGCGATGGTGCCGGTCGAGCGCAGGGTGCGCACGGCGCGCAGCGCGTCGCCGCCGCGGGCGTCGCGATGGCGCGTCAGTACTTCGTCGAGACTCAGGGTTTGGCGGACGGCGCCGGGACGCGCCGCGGGTGAAGCGATCAGGCCGGCCGTGGGCCCCAGCAGGCTGAGGGCGAGCAGGACGGCGACGGGCGACGAGCGGTGCGCGCGGCGTCGTGGTCGAGGCACGGTGCTTCCTCTCGAAGGGCGGGCGCGGTCGGGCACGGGGAATCCCGCAGACCGCGGTCGGTTGGACAGATCAATAGCAGCGCAGGCGATGGAGCCAGTATGTCAGGTTTATCCTGACGCTCCAAGTGACGGAGTCAGCGCGCGTCGCGGTCGTCGCCGGCCGCGGTGTCCATCGTCCAGGGCAGCCGGGCGGTGACCGGATCGTCGCTGCCCGGCGCGCCGAAGGCGACGGCGTAGAGCGGCAGCTCGACGGCGGGATCGAGGCCGAGCAGCATCGCCAGATCGCCGTCGAAGAAGCCGGCCAGGCACAGGCTGCCGAGGCCCAGGCCGGCCGCTGCGAGGGTGAGGTTCTGGCCGAGATGGCCGGCCTCGAGCAGCAGCATGCGGTAGCCGCGCTCGCCGTAGCGCGCGAGCGTGCGATGGGTGACGGCGGTGATTACGACGATGCCCGCGGCTTCGCGCAGCGGCGGCTGGCCCAGGAAGAGATCGACGATGCGGTCCCACGGCATCGGACCGCGCAGCTGCGCCAAATGATGGCCGGGGACGTCGTAGTGGTGCAGGCCGGCGGGGACGCCGGCGACGCGGCGGGCGAGCACGTAGAGCTCGAGCGGAAAGCGGCCGCCGCCCGAGGGCACCGTGCGGGTCTCGGTGCTGAGCAGCGGGGCGTCGATCGCGCCTTCCGGCGGCGGCCCGTAGGCCAGATGCAGCAGGCTGGCGAGCCCGTCGGCGTCGCAGCCGTCGGCGTCGAAGCGGCGGCAGGAGCGGCGCTGATCGAGGGCGTCGCGCAGCGTCGCCGCGGGCGCCTCGGGCACCGCCAGCGGCTGCGTCGGCACGCCGCGATAGCGCTTCCACGGCGGACGCTGGGCGTGCAGTCCCTGGGTCCAGAGCACCGGCGGAACCACGCCGCGCTGGTTGCAGCTGTGGAGATGGAACATCTGCCAGGGAGACGGGGACAGGGCGGCCCAGGGATCGTGCATGGGGCGAGGCTCCGGTTAGGGAAAAGGATGGGGCACGCGCGGTCGCTCATCGGTGCGCCGTGGTGCGGTCAGCAGCCCGCGGTCCACTGGCATCTGCCGCATGCGCGCGCCGCCGAGATGGGGCCAGCGCTCGTCGAAGAGCATCGGGTACGTGCCCGCCACGACGACCTTCACCACCCGCAGACCGCGCCGGCGTACGGCGGGCGGCGTCAGGTCGACGGCCAGCGGCGTCAGCCCGGCGTCGGCGCAGCGCGCGAGCAGCGTGGCGAGCGCGTTGCGCGGCGCCGCAGGTGCGGCGGGCGGCGGCGGCAGCGGTCGTTGGCCGTTCGGCGGATCCCACCACGGATCGAGATGCGGTCGCATGTCGGCGCGGGCATAGAGCAGGCCGTGCTGCAGCATGTCGGTCACCGCGTCGATGCGCGGTGCCGGCAGCGGCTGCTGGCGTCGCGCGCGCATCGTCTCGCGCACGACGTAGCGGTTGGCGATCAGCTCGTCGATCGCGCGCGCGCAGGCCGCGTGCAGGTCCTCGTGGGCGGCGGCGGCGATCACCGTCGCCGGCTCGCCATCCTCATCGCTGCGTGCCTGGGCGATCGCCAGATGGCAGCCGAGATCGAGCTGGAGATGCGCGCAGCGGACGGCGACGTCGCGCGCCGCCAGCGCGTCGAGCACGGCGCGCGTCGCCGGCGACAGGCGGCTGGCGTCGGTCAGATCGACGCCCGCGGTCGGCAGGCGATTGCGCCAGGCGATCATGAAGTGATCGCGCTCGATCACCTCGCGCAGACCGCCGAGGAGCGCGGGGATCAGCGCGTCGCGACAGGCGAAGCCGCTCACCCAGTCGGCGTCGGTGACCTCGTCGGGATGCAGCGGCGAGGCGTTGACGTAGACACGCCGCGTCGGCACGGCAACGGCGCGGCGGGTGAGCAGATCGGTGCCCCAGACCCAGCTGATGGTGGCGTCGGCGCTGGGCCGCGCGTAGGGAAAGCCGGATTGGGCGCGCACCGCG
Organism: Acidobacteriota bacterium; assembly: GCA_039025295.1. Classification (GTDB taxonomy): domain Bacteria; phylum Acidobacteriota; class Thermoanaerobaculia; order Multivoradales; family J023; genus JBCCOR01. The sequence continues at coordinate 613 of JBCCOR010000022.1, read as the reverse complement.
TCGTCGAAGACGTCGAAGCGGCGCGGGTCGATCGCCTGCTGCGGATCGTCGCGCACCAGCTCGGCGTATGACGCGATCAGCAGATCGGTCGGCGGCGGCGGCGCGAGCGACGCGCGCTCGAGCCCTTCGCCGATCGCGGCCGCCATCGCCGCGACGTCGTCGACGTTGCAGCCGCCGCTGCCCTGCACCGGCAGCCGCAGCCGGCGCCAGCCGGGGTCGGTGCTGTGGCAGGTCCACAGGCGCGGCGTCGGAACGTTGGGGCGGTCGAGATCGAGCGCGGCGCGGCTCAGCGTGGTGAGCGGCCCGGTCAGCGGACTGATCAGCGCGCCGCGCACGCGCAGGATGTGCTGGTCGTCGCCAACGTGCGGATCGTCGAGATCGAGCGGCTGCGCAAAGCGGACGGCCGAGAAGTCGCCGCGCCCGCCGCAGGCGGGGCAGTGCGGCGTGTGCAGCACCGGATGCGCCGCGCCGCCGCTGGGCGGCACGAAGAGATGTACGAAGTCGTCGAGCAGGCTCGCCTGGTCGCGCTGGGTGGCGCGCAGGCCGTCGGCGAGCGCGTCGAGGGCGCGCGGGTCGGGGGTCTTGGCGAGGTCGGACGACGGGGCGCCGAACG
>JBCCOR010000021.1:0-17076 GCA_039025295.1 Acidobacteriota bacterium | reverse complement strand
TTCGACGATTTATAAGAGCAGTGCTCCGACCACAGCGACGAGGCGATGCCGAGCTCGGTGCGGTTGGGCGCGCGCCCGAGCAGATCGCAGAGCTGCTCGAACTCGCCGTCGGTGAGACCGTGCTCGCGCGCCTCGGCGGCGTCGACCGCCGCGCGATCGGCCGCGAGGCGGCTGCGGTGATGCGATGCGGCGTCGGCGGCCATCACGCGGCCGCTCCGCTCGGCTCGTCGAGGGCCGCGCCGACCGCGGCGGCGAAGAGCCGACGGCCGTCGTCGTTGCCGAGCAGCGCCTCGGACGCGCGCTCGGGATGCGGCATCATGCCGAGAACGTGGCCGCGCCGGGTGGCGATGCCGGCGATCGCGCGCGAGGAACCGTTGGGGTTGTGGCGCGGATCGTCGTCCGTCGCGATCTGGCCGTCCGCATCGGCGTAGCGGAACACCACGCCGCCGATGTCCTCGAGCGCGTCGAGTCGATCGTCGGTGTTGACGTAGCGGCCCTCGGCGTGGGCGATCGGCAGGCGGATCGTCTGGCCGATCTCGTAGCCGCGGGTGAAGGGCGTGTCGTCGCGCTCGACGCGCAGATGCACATCGCGGCAGACAAAGCGCAGATCGCGGTTGCGCGCCAGCGCGCCCGGCAGGAGGCCCGCCTCGAGCAGGATCTGGAAGCCGTTGCACACACCCAGCACCCAGCCACCCGCGTCGGCGTGGCGGCGCACCGCCTGCATCACCGGCGCCGACGCCGCCATCGCGCCGGCGCGCAGGTAATCGCCGTAGGAGAAGCCGCCCGGCAGAACGACCAGTTCACAACCGTCGACCGTGTCGTCGGCGTGCCACAGCGAGGTCACCGGCTGACCGAGCACCTCGCGCAGCACGTGGCGGGCGTCGTGGTCGCAGTTGCTGCCGGGGAAGACCACCACGCCGCACTTCACGGCGCCATCTCCGCATCGATCGCGTCAACCGCGACGATCTCGAAATCTTCGGTGACGTCGTTGACCAAAAGCGCGCGCGCCATGTGCTCGAGCGCGTGGCGCGCGCTCGGCGCGTCGTCGGCCTCGAGATGGACGTCGAAGCTCTTGCCGGCGCGGACGTCGGTGACGCCCTCGAAGTCGAGGCGCGCGAGCGCGGCGCGAATGGCCTTGCCCTGGGGATCGAGGAGATCGGCGCGCGGCACGACGATGACGCGCGCCCGAAAGGCTGGCATGGTGGGCTCCTGGGGTCGGTTGGCGGTCTGCGCGGGGTGAAGCTCGAAAAGCGAATCAGGGCGCGGACGACGGGTCGGACAAGCAGATCAGAACAGGGCGAGCTGCGCGCCCGGCACCTGGCCGGGCGGCGCGACGTCGATCCAGTCGGACGGCACGTCCTGCGCGGTGGCGACCACGCGCGCGGACGAACCGCAGCGATCGAGGCGCTCGGCAAGGGCTTCGACCGCGCGCGCCGGACAGTTGTTGGTGCGCGAGAGGTGGTAGCACATCACCGCCTGCAGGCGGTCGCCGGCGAGCTCCTCGAGCCCGTCGGCGGCGTCGGCGTTCGAGAGATGGCCGTGCCGGCCGGCGACGCGCTGCTTGAGGTGCCACGGATACGGACCGGTGCGCAGCATGTGGACGTCGTGGTTGGTTTCGAGCACCAGCGCGTCGACGTCGCGCAGGCGCGCCCAGGCGAGGCGGCTGCGATGGCCGAGGTCGGTGACCACGCCGAGCCGGCGCCCGGCGGCGTCGGTGACGACGAAGCCCACCGGCTCGCGCGCGTCGTGCGGCACGCCGAAGATCTCGATCTGCAGGCGGCCGTCGGCGAGCTCGATCGAACGGCCCGAGATCAGCGTGTGCACCGCGTCGGCCGCGCCGGCGGTGAGCGCTTCGGCGACCGTGTCATCGTCCTGGGTGCCGCGGGTCAGCCACACCGGCACGCGCGGATGCAGCGCGCGCAGGCGCTTGAGGCCGCGCACGTGGTCGCTGTGCTCGTGGCTGACGAGAACCGCGTCGAGCTGATCGAGGGTCACGCCGAGCGATGCGGCGCGCAGCCCCAGCTGGCGCCCCGAGAAGCCGGCGTCGATCAGGATCCGGGCGTCGCCGGACTCGACCAGGAGGGCGTTGCCAGCGCTGCCCGAACCGAGTGTTGCGAATCGCATGATGGGCGGGCGCGGCGGGTCGTCAGGACGACCCGAAGGTGTAGACCTTGCCCTGTTCGAGGTAGTCGATGTCGGGATTGCCCAGCGCCTTGACCTCGGCCTTGATCTGCTCGACGCAGGGCGGCTTGAGATGGTGGAGCAAGATCGGCACCTGGACGTCGAGCTTCTGCAGCTCCGACTGCAGCGTGCGCGGCGTCAGATGGAACGACACGTCGGCGATCTGCTGCAGGCTGTTGTCGAAGCTGACGTCGATGCACAGCGCGCGCAGATTGCGCGTGCGGTTGGCGATCTCCCACAGCCGCCGGGTCGGGCCGGTGTCCGACGACCACAGCACCGCCTGGCCCTCGTGCTCGATCAGGAAGCCATGCGTCGGGATCAGATGATCGACCGGCACCGGCGTGAAGCGCACGCCGTCGATCTCGAACGGCACCTCGTCCTTGATCTCGTTGAAGCGCACCGCCGGCAGCAGATGGTTGGGCAGGCGGGTGAAGTCGGGCCAGGTGGCGTTGTTGAAGAGGTACTTGCGGATCGCGTAGATGGTCGCGCTCGAGGCATAGATGTCGATCGTGCGCTCGACGCGCGCGAAGACGTTCTCGATAAAGAACGGAATCGCGTTGGTGTGATCCATGTGCGAGTGGGTGAGGAGGATCGAGTGCACGCCGACCTGGCGCTCGATCGGCAGGGCCTGCGACAGCGAGCCCGCGTCGAGCGCGATCCGGTCGTTGATCAGCAGGCAGGTCATCCGGCATCCCAGACTTTCCCCGCCGTAGCCACCGAGTACTTCGATCTTCATTCCATCTCGTTGCAAAAACGCCGCAGAATTCGTGCGCTTGATCCTACCGGTCTCGCCCAGGGCGAGACAAGGTAAGTGTTCAAGCCATGTGCATGCGTGCACAGATGGCCATGAAACAGTGACGGCAAGGCGCGCGTGCGCCGCCGCGTCAGGGCGCGGGCGTCGCCGAATCGACCGTCGCGACCGGCGACCATGCAACGTCGTCGGCGCGCGACGCCGCCGGCGACGCGGCCTCGTGCCGGGCCGGCACGACGTGCGGCGTGATCAGCACGATCAGCTCGGTGGTGCGGGCGTTGCGCTGGGTGCGGCGAAAGGCGCGGCCGACGCCGGGCAGGCGCGACAGTCCGGGCACGCGTCCAGCGTCGCGCACGGCCGACTCGGCGACCAGGCCGCCGATCAGGAGCGGCGTGCGATCGGGCACGCGCACCTGGGTGTGGACCTCGCGCGACTCGATCGTCGGCGCGGCCACGACCGACTGCACCAGCGCGCTCTCACTCAGGCTGGCGACCAGATCGACCTGCAGCGTGACCGACGCGCCGTCGTCGCCGATCCGCGGCACGACGTCGAGCGTCAGGCCGATCGGCACATAGGTGACGTCCTGGGCGACGCCGCCGCCCTCGAGCAGGGTGGCGGTGACGATCGGAATCTCCGAGCCGACGCGCATGCGCGCCGGGCGGCCGTCGAGCGTCAGCATGGTCGGCCGCGACAGGATGCGCGCCGTGCCTTCGGCGATGCGCGCGTCGAGGCGGGCGCGAAACGTCGACAGGAAATCGGCGCCCTTTTCAAAGAGCAGCAGGAGCGGCAGGGCCGCGCCGCCGAGCAGGCTGCCGTCGGCCGCCAACCCCGCCGAGCCCGCGACCCGGCCGTCGGATGCGTCCCACGTGAAGCCGAACGCCTTTTCGGCGCTGGTGTTGATCTCGATGATCGACGACTCGATCAGGATCTGCGGCGCCGGCACGTCGAGGCTGTCGCGCACCACGGCGCGCACCGCGGCCAGCGTCTCCGGACGCGCGCGGTCGTAGACCACCAGCAGGCGCGCGGTCGGCCCGCCGAGGGTCGCATCGAACGGCATATCGCGCGCGCCGAGGCCGGCCGGTCCGTCGCGCTCATCCTCGTCGTCCGCGTCTTCGTCGTCGCGCTCCTGCAGCCAGCGCGGCGACGACGCGCCGCCGCTGGCGTCGACGATCAGCGGCAGCGTCGCGCGATGCGCTGAGGATGACGATGACTCGTCGTCCGCTTCGTCGTCTTCATCGTCCCAGTCGCCCGCAGCGTCGGTCGACGGCATGCGCGCAGCGGTTGCGTAGCCCATCGCAGCGAGCAGATCGAGGGCCGTGCGCGCTGAAATATGGCTCAGCGCCACGGTCGCTACCGCGGTCGACGGCGGCGCGGCGCGCGCCATCGCCACGGCCGCATCGAGCTCGTCCGCGAGCCCGTCGAGATCGCCGTCGCCGAACGCGTGGACGTCCCAGCCGTCGCCCGCGCCCCGCGCGACGACCAGCGCCAGCTGCGTCGCAGCGGCATCGCCGGCGGCGGCGCGGACGAAGGTGCGGGTCGCGACCACGCCGCGCATCGCCGCCAGTCGCGGATCGACCGCGTCGGCTTGCTCGACGTAGCCGCGGTGCAGCTGCAGGCGAATGCCGACGCGGTCGAGCGCGCGCATCAGCGCATCGTTCGAAAGATCGGGCACGAAGCGCGAGAAGCCGCGCGCATCGACGTCCGCCGGGACGTCGGTGGCCAACGCAACAGGCGCGAGCAGCGCGCTCAGCGCCAGCGCAGCAGCCACAAAAAGGACCGGCCGCGCGCGCCGCCACGCAGAACGACGCGCGCGGCCGGTCATCCGAGCCAGGGTAAAGAGACGGTTGAGAAACAGAATCACTGTGGATTTCATGATGCGAAGCTCGGATGGGAAACGAATCGCCGGCGACGGCGTCGCGCGCCGGGCGATCCGCGTCAGAAGAAAAAGAGGAAACGGTTCGAACGCGGATCCGCGTTCGGTCAGTCCCAGTCGCGAACCTTCGGGCCCTTGACGTGCGGGCACTCGTCGTAGGTGAAACCGACCTTCATGTTGCTGCCCCCGTTCTTGATCCAGCCCGAGGTGAACTCCTTCTTGCTGTAGCTGCCGTTGTCCTTGAGGCATCGCGCGACGATCTTGACGCGGCGCTTCTTTTTACAGTTATGGACGTAGTTGGTGATCGCGGCAAACCGCTCGTCGACCACGCCCGGGTTGTAATCGGCACCGTAGTCGTGGCCGGAGCCATCGCTCCAGCTGCTGTTGTGATGCTTGTAGGCAATGCGGGTGATCTCGATTTCACGGTCGGTGTTGTTGGTGATGTAGAACTTCATCTGGCATGAATCAGCCCGTGCTGGGCCGGCGGCGAGCAGGGCGAAGGCGGCGAGACAGACAAGCGCTACGACGATGCGATGAATCATGGTTCAGGGCCTCACGGATGAAAGGTGGATCAGGTGCGGGTACCGGGCGCTCGAGACGAGATGCGGCGCTCAGCTCCAATCGCGAACCTTCGGGCCCTTGACGTGCGGGCACTCGTCATAGGTGAAGCCGATCTTCATGTTGCTGCCGGCGTTCTTGATCCAGCCCGAGGTGAAGGTCTTCTGCTCGAACTGACCGTTGCCCCGGCGGCACTTGGCGACGATCTTCACGCGGCGCTTCTTCTTGCAGCTCTCGACGTAGTTATTGATCGTGCCGATGTAGCTGTCGACCTCACCCGCGTCGTGGTTGTCGAAGTGCACGATGGTGTCGTCGCTCCAGCTGCTGTTGTGGTGCTTGTACGCGACGCGATCGACGTAGATGTCATGGCCGGTGTTGTTGGTGATGTAGAACTTCATCTTGAACGATTCGGCGAGCGCCGGACCGGCGGCGACGAGGGCGAAAGCGGCGAGGAAGAGCAGAGCGGCAGTGATGCGACGGATCATGATGAAGACTCCTGGTTCAGGTCGTGACGGGCCCTCGGCCCGGTGAGGGCGCCCCGCCCGGGGCGCGTGGGCTGCGCGGCGTGGCCGCGTTGACGAGAACAAGGCTACGGATCGGGCGAAAACCTGTCTGTCGTCGGCGCTGTCGAAAGACGACGACAGCTGTCGAACGGCGTCGAACGCGCGGACGCACATCGGCGCGCGGCCGGCAGGCCGACGCACGGGAAACCGCGAACGCCGAGACGATTCAGCGCGGGGCGTCGTCGAGCAGGCGGACGATGGCGCGATCGTCGAAGGCGTCGGCGAGCGCGCGCAGTGCCGCGACGGGCTGCGCGAGGTCAGGCTGATCGGCGAGCGCGTCGAGCTGCGCGATCAGGGCGCGCATATGGCCCATGTCGGCCAGCGCGCGCAGCGCGGCGCGCGTAGACGGCGGCAGCTGGGCGACGCCCGCCGCGGTATCGCCGACCGCGGCCGCACCGCCGCGGGCCGCCGCGGGCAACGGCTCTGCCGCACCGGATGCCGGAAGGACCAGCGTGAAGCCGAAGCAGCTGCCGTGACCGAGAAGACTCTCGACCTGGAGCGTGCCGCCCATGCGCGCCACCAGGCGATGGCTGATCGCCAGGCCGAGACCGGTACCGCCGGCCTGCTGCCCGCCGGCAACCTGCTCGAACGCATCGAAGATGCGCCGCTGGTCCTCAGGCGCAATGCCCGGGCCCTGATCCTGCACGGCGAAGCGTACCGCCGCGTGGCGCGCCGGGTCGGCGGCAGCTTCGCCGCCAGCGAGCGACCCCGGGGCGACCGGCGTCTCGCTGTCGATCGCCGCGCGCACCGTCACGCGCCCGTCGGCGCCGAAGCGCACGGCATTGCCCACCAGGTTGATCAGCACCTGCCGCAGCCGCTGATCGTCGACCTGCACCAGCCGTGGCAGCGCCGGATCGAGATCGGCGACCAGCCGTACGCGATGACGCCGCGCGAGCGGTTCGTATTCATCGACGATCCCGCGCACGAGCGCACCGAGGTCACAGTCGACCGGGCGCAGCGCCAGCACGTCGGCCTCGATGCGCGCCATGTCGAGCACGTCGTCGATGATCCGCAGCAGCGCCCGCGCGCCGCGGCGGATGTGGGTCGCGGCCTCCCGCCGCGTCGCGTCGTCGACGCCGGGCTGGTGCAAACGCTCGGCGTGCCCGAGCACCGCGTTGAGCGGGGTGCGCAGCTCGTGGCTCATGTGCGCCAGGAAGCGACTCTTGGCCAGGCTCGCCGACTCGGCCGCGGCCTGCGCCCGCGCCAGCGCTTCGGTGCGCGCCGCGACCTGCGCGTCGAGCTGCGCGCTGAGCGCGACGTTGTCGACCGCCAGGACGAGCTGCGCGGCGAGCAGCGCGATCGTGCGGCGCTGCTCGGCGTGGAAACAGCGCACGAGGATGTCGTTCTCGAGATAGAGCGCAGCCGCGACCCGCCCTGCGCGCCGGATCGGCACGCACAGCAGCGCGCGCGGCGCGTGCCGCACGACGGCTGGATCCGCGCGATGGGCCGGATCCGTGCGGGCATCGTCGATCTGGACCGCCGCGCCCGTGCGCAGCACGCGGCCGACGACCGTCTCCGGCAGCAGTTCGGGATGGTCGCGCAGCGGCAGCGCCGACCGCGACGCTTCGGTCCCGCGTACGCTGTCCAGGCGCGACGATTGCGCCGCGCGCAGGGCTTCGATCCGCGGCCCGCTCGCCCCGTCGATCACCAGCGCCGCCAGCGTCGCGCCCGCGTGCTCCATCAGCGCACCGAGCAGCTGATCGGGCAGCGCAGCGGGATCGACGTCCGCCGCGCCAAGCCGATCGCCTACGCGCTGCAGGACGCGCAGATCGAGCGCCTGACTGATCGTCGCCCGCGCTGCGGATCGCGCGCCGGCCAGCCGTCGATCGCGACGCCGCTGCGCCGCGGCCGGCAGGGCGATGCCAAGATCGTCGACGCGCGCGAGCGCGGGGTCGTCGACGCGCATGCGCGCGAGCTTGCCCTCGGCGCCCCACTGGCGGTACGCGGCGTAGGCCTCGCGCCGAAACGTCTCGGCGCGTCGGCGATCGCCGCGCGCCGCGCACAGCGCCGCTGCGTGCTCGGCGATCAGCGCCGCATCGTGCCGACACCCGACGTCCCAGGCGCCGTCGAGGGCGCGCTCGTAAGACGCCAGCGCGCGCGCCGATTCTCCGCGTCGCGTCAGCCGCGCCGCGTCGAGCCATGCGCGCGCGTAGCCGCGCACGGGCGAGCGTCGGCACCACTGGTGCACCGTCCGTCGCGCGCGCCGCAGCTGCAGACGCACCGCCGGCCCGCGCGTGCGCCCCTCGGCCAGCGCGCGCTCCAGCGCGCACGCGGCATAGAGCTGAAAGACCAGCCACATCGGATCGTACGGACCGATCGAGTCGGGGGTCCGCTGCAGGCCGTAGCGGGCGTGGCGCAGCGCCGCGTCGGCATCGCCGAACACCAGCGCGCGATGCAGGCCGACATACGCGAGCGCGCGTCGTCCCGGCAGCGCGCTCGCCGTATCGGGATCACCGCGCGGCGCATCCGACTCGGGGACCACGCCCACCAGCATCTCGATCCAGTCGCGCAGCGGCCGATGAAGCTCGGCGTAGTCGGGATTCCCCGCCGCGGCGTACGCCGCCTGGAGGGCCGCGGCCTGCGGCCGAAGCTCCGTGAGCGGCTGGCCGACGAGAAAGGCGAACCAGTGCGACTGCATCGTCACAAAGGCGCTGTGCATGGGGTAGCCCGCATCGGCCAGCCGCGGCGCCAGCGCGCGCAGCGGCTCGACCAGACCGCCGATCGGCTGCACCCACGTCCGCACGAACACGGTGTCGATCATCTCGGCGCACGCGCGCAGATCCGGGCGTGCGACCCGGTCGAGCAGCGTGCTTCCGATGCGCACGTAGCGCTGCGCCGACTCGAAGCGGTCCAGCGCCGTGATCAGCATCATCGCGTAGCTGTGCCAGACCAGCGCGCCGTCGGCGGTGACGCCGTCGCGCAGCGCATCGCGCACGGCGCGCAGCACGGTCAGCGGAATGTGCCGCGGATACGAGGCGTAGTTGACGTTGAGGCACCAGTGATAAAGCGTCTGACGCACCTTGGCGTCCGGCGAAACTGCGCGCGGCAGCTGTTCGAGGCGCTCCGATCGCCCGCGCGTGGTTCGCCACAGCAAAAATCCGGTGTGCGCAAGCTCGCGCGCGAGACGCAGCGGCGTCACCACCTGCTGCCGGGGACGGCCGGCGCGCACGAGCAGATCGTCGAGCACCTGGAACGCCTCGGCGAAGGCCGCGCTGGCCATCAGGCGCTGGATGCGGGTCTCGTGCACCCGCATCGCCTCGTCGAGGGTGCGCGCGTGCGTCAAGACGTCGTCGATGCGCGCGTCGAGGACGTCTTCACGGCCGATCAGGAATGCGGTCCGGGCCGCGCCCGAGGCGAGCGCGACATGCAGCGATGGATCGGCGCGGCGCTGGTCGGCGTCGAGCCACGACAGGCCGCGCTCGTAGTAGTGGAAGGCGCTGTCGAAGGCCCCCGTGCGCCCGGCGCGATCACCCGCGAGCAGGGCGCAGCCCGCCGCGTCGCAGCGGTCGCTGTCATCGAGCGCGGCCGCCGCGCGCACGAAGTGATCGATCTGCAGATAGAGGGTGTCGCCGCGCGGCACGCGCGCCGCCGCGCGCCGCCGTCGCCGCAGCTGGCGCACGATCCGCCGATGGGCCTGCGGCCGCTCCGCCGCAGACAGCTGCGCATAGGCCGCGTCGCGCACCCGACCGTGGGCAAAGACGATCACCGCCTGCTGCGCGGCCTCGGCGAACGCATCGCCGTCGCCTGCCGCGTCCACCGCGGGGGGCCGATGGAACGCCAGCACCTCCACCGGCGGCCCCTCGGTGTGGATCAGTCCCTGGTCAAGAGCCGGCTCGAGATGCCGCACCAGCGCGGCGATCGCCATGTCGCCGTCGATCGCGTCGACCTCGTCGCGCGCGGCGTCGCAGCACAGGGCGAGGGTGTCGAGATGGGCGCGCAGGCCGAGGCACGCCAAAACGCACAGCACCCGCCGGGTCGGCACCGGCAGGGCATCGACCCGGCGCTGCAAGCGTCCGAGCAGCACGTCGTCGTGCGCCAGGGCGTCGAGCGCGTCCTGTGACCAGCGATAGCCGCCGGCCTCGCGCCGCAGATGGCCGTCGTCGTGGAGGCCCTGGAGCAGCGTGCGCACGTGCAGCGGGTTGCCGGCCGTGCGCGTCAGCAGCCAGCGCGCCAGCGGCGCGGCCGCGTCGGGCGCGCAGCGACAGGTGTCGACGACCAGGGCCGCGATCGCGTCGCGCGTCAGGGGCGGGATGTGCACGACGTGTGCGACCGATGTGTCGTCTGACAACAGCGGCGCGGCGCGATCCTGCAGCGCGTCGTCCGTGTTGATGGCCGGCGCTTCAAAGCCGGGCTCGGCGTCGGACGCCTCGGCGCGCGCGCTGAGCAGCAGCAGCACGTGGCGCAGCGACGGCGCGCCGCGAACCAGATCCTCGAGCAGCACATGCGACGCCGCGTCGATCCACTGCAGGTCGTCGAGCACCAGCACCAGCGGACGCGTCGCCGACGCAAGCTCGCCGAGCAGCGCGGCGAAGAGCGCATGCGCGCGCGCCTGCACATCCGCCACCGTCAGGTTGGGCAGCGCGTTCGAGTCCTCAGCGGTGTCGCGCCCGGTTTCCGGCAGCAGCTCGGCGAGCAGCGCCCGACCGTAGCCGCCCGTCGCGGTCATCTCCGGCATGGCGCACCAGTGGGCGAGGCGATCGGGTGCCATCTGGAGATGCGCGCGCAGCGGCGCGCGCAGCGCGCGGATGACCACATCGTAGGGTACGTCGCGCCGATGCGGTTCGCAGGCCGCCACCGAGAAATGCCCTGCGGCCGCGGCCACGGGCCCCTCGAGGGTGCGCAGCAGACTGGTCTTGCCGATCCCCGCGGGCCCGCGAATCCTCACCGCCGTCAGCGCACCCACGCGCGCCTCGGCCAGCGCGTGCAGCAGCGTCTGCTGCGGCGCCTCGCGGCCGTAGAGCCGATCGGGCAGAACGAACGCGGTCGGACCATCGCGGGTCGCGAGTCGCGCGACGCCGTCGTCCTCGGCGGCCAGCGCCCGCCAGCGCTCGAGATCGGCGATCAGGCCGAGCGCGCTCTGATAGCGATCCTGCGGCTCTTTCGCCAGCAGCCGCAGCACGATCGCCGACACCACCGGCGGCACCTCTGGGCGCAGCGCGTGCGGCGCGGCCGGCACGTGCGCCAGACGCGCGTGATGCAGCGCCAGCGCGTCGCGGTCGTCGAACGGCGGCCGGCCGACCAGCAGATGCCACGCGGTCGCGCCCAGGCCGTAGAGATCGGTGCGGCCGTCGAGCGCGCGACCGCGCAGACCGATCTGCTCCGGCGCCCGGTAGATCCGCGCCCGACGGCTGGTGGTGGCACGCACGCCCGTCGGTCCGCCCTGCGCAGGCCGGGCGCCGCGCGGCACGACCCCGGCGAAGTCGATCAGCTCGACCGCGTGGTGGTCGTCGCTGACGACGATGTGATGCGGATCGACCTGCCCGTGGACGCGGCCGCACGCGTGCAGCGCCGCCAGCGTGCGCGCGATCCGCAGGGTGATCGTCAGCGCGGCGTCGAGCGCCAGCGGACCGTCGGCCAGGCGCCCGTCGAGGGCGCGGCCGCCGCGGTCCTCGAGCAGCAGGATCGGTCGTCCGCGATGCTCCTCGAGCGTGAGCGGCCGCACGCCGCCCTCGACCGCACCGAGATCGCGCAGCACGTGATGCTCGTAGCGATAGCGCGCCAGGGTCCAGCTGTCGGGAATCGGCGCGCGCGGCATCTTGGCCACCACCGTCGCGGCGCGAGGGCCGCGCGCGTCGCCGGCGTCGTCGCTGTGGCGCGCCCGCACCACGCGGCTGTGGCTGCCGAGATGCAGCGTCTCGATCAACCGCAGCGTCGGCGGCAGCGACGCGTCGTCGGTGGCGGACGATGCCGCGGCGGCGCGCAGGGTCTCTCGCTCCATCCCGCGCGCCGGCTCACTCGGCGACGATGCCGAAGCGCAGGGCCACGCGGAGCAGCGCGCTGGCGTCGTCGACCTCGAGCTTTTCCATGATCCGCAGGCGGTAGGTGCTGGTGGTCGACGGCGCGATGCGCAGCCGGGCCGCGATCTCCTTGTTCGACTTGCCCGCGACCATCAGCTGCAAGACCTCATATTCGCGCGTGCTCAGCCGCAGCAGCGGATTCGCCGCCGGCCGCGCGGCGTCGGCTTCATCGTCGCCGTCGCGCAGATGCCCGCCGAGCTGCTCAGCGCTCACCAGCGCGGTCGCGAGCAGCGCGTCGGCGTCGGCGAGATGGCCGGCGATCGGGTCGGTGCGATCCGTCGGCAGGGGCGGCGGTCGCGCATCCATATGCCGCAGCGCGGCAATATGCTCGAGATGTGATCGCACCAGGCGCAGCCGCGCGGCGACGTCCTCGCGCAGGCGCTGGGCGAGGCCCTGGTTGCGGCGCTGCTGATCGTCGAGCCAGGCGCGGGTCAGATCGCGCAGCTGATCGCTCTGCGCCCGCACCATCTCGACCAGCTGCTCGCGCTGCACCACCGCCGCGGCCAGGGCCTCGGTGCGCGCGGCGACCTGCGCCTCGAGCGTGTCGCGCAGTCCGCGGATCTCGAGATGCGCGCGCAGCCGCGCCAGCAGCTCGGTCGGCTCGAGCGGCTTGGTGACGTAGTCGACGCCGCCGGCCTCGAAGGCGCGCACCTTCTGCTCGGGCTGATCGAGCACGGTCATGAACAGGACGGGAATCGCGCGCGTGTCGGGATTGGCCTTGAGCCGCCGGCAGACCTCGTAGCCGTCGATGCCGGGCATCTGGACGTCGAGCAGGATCGCGTCGGGCCGCACCGCCGCCGCCCGCGCCAGACCGGTTTCGCCCTCGCGCGCGGTCAACACCACGAAGCTGTAGGCCTCGAGCAAATCGACCGCCACCCGCAGATTCTCGGGACGGTCGTCGATGATCAGCAGCTGGGCGCGCGCCATGCCGTCGATTGTCTCGCACTTTGGCGATCGCGCGCGTCGAAGCCGCGGCGGGGCTTTGGTAGCGTGGCGCGCATGCATCCCGCACCGATCCTCCGACGCGCCCTCGGCGTGCTCACACTCTCGCTGCTGCTGTCCGGCTGGACCGCTGCGACGGTCGTCGCCGACGACACCGACAACCCCGACACCGGAGCTTCGCCCATGCGCGCCGAAGGCACGTTCACCGTCGAGATCACGCCCGAAGACAACCAGACCGTCGACGGCACCGCGCGCGGCCGCAGCGCGCTGACCAAGACCTTCACCGGCGATCTGGTCGCCACCGGCGCCGGCACGATGCTGACCGGCATGGGCCAGTCGCCGACCTCGGCCGCCTACGTCGCGATCGAGCGCGTCGAAGGCACGCTCGACGGCAAGTCAGGCGGCTTCATGCTGGTGCACCGCGGCGTGATGACCGCCGACGGCCAGGACGCCCTGATCACGGTCGTCCCCGACTCGGGCACGGGCGATCTGCGCGGCCTCGACGGCACGTTCCACATCGACATCGTCGACGGCACGCATCGCTATCGCTTCGACTACACCCTGCCCTGACCTGCCCTGACCCGTCCTGACGCGGCGCGGCAGCGTCGGCGCGCCGAAGACGCGCTGCAGCAGGATGCAGCGCGGTGCAGCAAGACGCGGCGCGGCAGAACCCCGCGCGCCCATCTCGACGCAGCGCGTCGAAGGCACGCGTCATCTCCGCCGCATCGTCCCCAGAAACAGGCGCTAGATCGCCTGGAAATGGACACGACAAGTTTTTTGACGCACTGCGTCAAAAACAGTTGACGGCCATGCCGCAGCGCGGTATATTGGTTTTGTCAACAAGGGCTGGCGCCCGCCGCAGTGCGACGTAACCCATCCAGCGTAACGCTCGCGACCTCCCCCTCATGCGCGCCCCGCCAGCCGTTCATCCACCGCCGCATCGGCGGATCGAAGGAGATTCCACCATGGCACAGACCACCAAGACCGAGACGCAGCCGACCGTCGAGAACGCACCGGTGACCGCCGCCATCGCGGAGACCGTGGACGCCGTCACCGACGAAGCGCGTGAGCTCGAGAGCAACCTGACCGCCCGCGGCCGCAACGCCGTCCAGGAGCTCACCACCACCGCCCGCGACCTCGGCGACAACGTCGTCGAGACCGGCCGCAACGCCTACTTCGCCGGCCTCGGCATCGTCGCCACGGTCGACGAGCGCACCCGCGGCGTCGTTGACGACCTGATCGCGCGCGGCAAGCGCTACACCGACGGCGACACCGCCGAAGCCGGCTTCGTGCAGGCGATCTCGGGCGCCGTCCGCGACCGCGTCGACGAGACCACCCGCCAGGTCAAGACCGCCCGCACCGACCTCGAGCACTCGGTCGAGGGCACCGTCACCCGCGTTCTGCATCGCCTGGGCGTCCCGAGCCGCAACGAGGTCGAGTCGCTGATCAACCGCATCGACCGCCTGACCACCAAGGTCGACGATCTGATCGCCAAGCGCGGCTGATTCAAGCCCGCTGTGCGCGGCTGATTCAAGCCCGCTGTGCGCGGCTGATTCAAGCCCGCACCTACCGGGACGATCGCCCATCGCGCGATCGCCCGCCCCCCAACGTCCTGTCGTCCGATTTCGGGCGTCTGCCGCATCCTCGCGCGGCAGGCGCCCTATTTTTTTTGCCTTCGTATCCAATTGAATCCAATGGCTTTACGAATCTCGCACGACGCTTTCATCAAGCTGACGAAAGGCTGACGCACAGCACTCAAGATGCCCCGGAAATGACACAGTCATTTGCCCCAACAGTGCGACACTGATCGCGCATGCCGCCATGGGCGCCCTGCCCAGAGCACGGCATCGACAGACACCGTGGTCTCTGCAGCCAGCACATTTCGAAAGCCATCCTTGCCAGCATCAAGCCGCCCATTGCGACGTCCGTGGCGGTCGCTCGGCTTTTTCTTTCTTGTCCACCTGCACATACGAACGTACGCGCTACGAACGATGGTCCCACCACGCTGACGACGGGCCGAAGCACAGCGCCCCAGGCAGCCCGCGAATGACACCGTCATTGGCCCCCGTGCGACCGTGATCGCACCCAGCCGCCACGCCTCGCGTGCGGCACCAGCAAACGCCGCGATCCCTGCGGCTTAGCACATTCCGACAACCATCGCTGCCAGCAGCAAACCGCGCACTGCGACATCCGTGGAGGACATCGCCGTGGGCGCTGGTGTGAACCCAGCAACCCTGTAGTGCGCGCACGTCGAACGTGCGCTTTCCCAGGTATACCCCCCGTGAACGACATGAGCGTGAACCACGCATCCAACCGCTTCGGCGAAAGCCTGAGCGAAACCCCCGCCAGCCCCTTCACAACCCCTGCGCCCATCGATGACGACACATTCGAACGCGCCGCGATCGACGGCCCCTTCGCGGTCGCAAGTGCCGCGCCGATCGCCCATGCGACCGTCGACGATACGTTCGAACTTGCCGCGAATGACGATCCTTTCAGCGAAGGCCTGGGCCTGGACCCGGGTCTGCCCTTCGCCAACGACTACGCGCCCACCGGCGACTACGGGCACCGTCGCAGCCGCGATCGATCCACGCATCGACTGCGACTACGCCGGCATCGCGCGCGCCCTCACCGGACCGATGTGCTCGCCGACGACACCACCATCTTTGGCGCCGCGGACCTCCTCGATCCGTTCGGCGCGACCCACGACGACGCGACCGCCAACGTCGAAGCCCCCAGCGTCGCCAGCGAGATCCTTAGCGGCAAGCCGCATCGACAGCCTGACGACCCAGCAGCCTTGATCCACGCCGCCTGAGCCGGGCAGATCGCTCATCGGTCGCTTGAAGCAAAGGCGTCTGCCGCAGATTCGTGCGGCAGACGCCTTGTTTCGCTGGCACACCGATCCGTCGGCAGGGCGACTTCCGGACGGAACGGCAAAATTTCCCCGAAAAACAAAGGCTTGACGAAGCGCTGACGCTTGGCGTCCAAGCTGCGTCCACTGACTCAATTGACGACCGTGCGTCCGCCCGATCACCCACCGCAACACAATGCAGTGCTCGACGGAACGTACGGTCACCGCGGCGTTGCGGCATCTCTGCATCGGCCACGACGCCACACCGTGCGTGTGCCGCAGCGTCCGTGGGGGACATCGCAGCGCGCGCGACCCGATTCAACAATCATGTTTCGCGCGCGCCTCGGACGTGTGCGGTTCGAGGTACGACCATCATGAGCGATATGAGCGTTGACAGCGCGTCCAACTCCGTCGACACCGGCGCCGAAGAAGCCGGCTTCGACGCCGGCCTGAACGAAACCACCGCGGACGCCGTCACGGCCGAAACCGCCGCCGACGTCGCGGCCGAAACCGCCGCCGACGCGGTCGTCACCGACACCTTCGAAACCGCCGCGCCGGACAGCCCCTTCGCCGGCGCCGCTGCGACGGAGGTCGCCGCCCCGGCCGACGACGTGCTGGCGGCCAACGCCGCGCCGGCCGCCGAACCGCCGGATCCGCAGGCGATCATCGACGCGCACAAGAACGGCCTGTTCAACCTCAACCTCGACGAGGAAGGCCTCGGCCAGACCCTGGCCAACGACTACGCGCTGAACGGCGACTACGACACCGTCACCGCGGTCATCGACGAACTCGCCGGCCACAACCAGGACGACGTCGCGCGCGCCTTCGTCGACGCCCTCTCCGACGATCAGCTGGCGCAGATCGCCAGCACCGACGCCGGCCTCGAACTGGTCAAGGACCTCCGCGATCCCCTCACCAGCGGCTGGGTGAGCAACGCCGACGAGGCCGCCAACGCCCGTCTCGAGACCGCCTTCTACTCGAACGAAGGCCATTTCCAGGAGATCACCGACCGCGCCGCGCTGTCCGCCGACGTCTACAACGACAGCGGCGCCCCCGAGGGCTGGACGCGCCTGAACGACGCCGGCCTGCCGCCGGAGCTCGAAGGGCTGACCTGGAACGACGAAGGACCCGGCGGTTCAGGCTTCAACGCCGCGCTCTATCAGTCGGACACGGGCGAAGTGACCCTGGTTTTCGAGGGCAGCGGCGACGCGGCCGACTGGAGCAACAACATCCGCCAGGGCCTCGGCCTCGAGTCGCGCCAGTACAACCAGGCGATCGAGCTCGCGCAGCAGGTGCACAACGTTTACGGTGACGATCTGACGATCACCGGCCACTCGCTCGGC
>JBCCOR010000020.1:0-17479 GCA_039025295.1 Acidobacteriota bacterium | reverse complement strand
CTGTGGATCTGGGGCACCTACGGCGTGCAGGAGATCGATCTCCTGACCCTCGACGATGTCTCCGATTTCACCGAGCTCGAGAGCTACGCCGCCAAGCTGAACGCCCAGCTGACCCCGAGCAACTCGGCGATCGCGTTCTACCACTACGGCGACAAGGTCAAGATCGGCCGCAACGCGGGTCCGACCCGTCCGCAGCCGACGACCTGGAACCAGACCGGTCCGACCGACATCTACAAGCTCGAGGACACCCACATCTTCAGCTCGAGCTTCTACCTGACCGGCATGGCGTCGTACGTCGGCGGCGGCTTTGCGCTGGCCCCGCAGGGGGGCGGCATCGGCGATCCGAGCTTCCCCAGCGTGGTCCGCGATCCCGACGGCGTGTGGCGGAACTCGTTCCGCGCGCTCGAGACCGTCCGCCCGCAGGACCAGTACAAGCTCGACGGCTCGTACTTCTTCAACACGGGCGGCGCCAGCCATGAGCTGCGCTTCGGCGTCAGCTACCGCGAGGCCCAGGTCGACTCGTTCTCGGCGTGGCCGGGACCGCAGCTCGTCGGTCTGGCCGACATCGCCTTCGGTCCGGATCAATACCTCGGCTTCAGCCGCACCGACCGCAACGTGTCCGACACCGTCGAGTACACCAGCCTCTACGTGCAGGACACGCTGAGCTTCGGCAATCTGACCGCCAACGTCGGTCTGCGCTACGACCAGCAAGAAGGCACCAACAACGCGAAGAGCATCCCGGCTGCACCGGTCAACCAGGGGCTGCTGACGGGCGGCAGCTTTGCGGGCGGCGATCCGGGCTTCGAGTGGGCGTCGATCGAGCCGCGCCTCGGTCTCACCTACGCCCTTGGCGAAGAGCGCAAGACGCTCCTGCGCGCCAGCTACTCGCGCTTCGCCGATCAGCTCGCGAGCGGTGTCGTCTCGACCACCAACCCGACCAACTACCAGTACGGCTACTTCACCTGGTATGACAGCAACCGCGATCTGCAGCTGACCACCGACGAGGTCGGTCCGTTCTTCGACTTCAACGGCGCGGTCGATCCCAATCGGCCGGGGCAGCTGATCAACCTGGCGCAGGTGGATCCCGATCTCGACGCGCCGATCACCGAGGAGCTGATCCTGTCGGTCGAGCACGCGCTCCTGCCGGAGTTCGTGATCGGTGGCAGCGTCACCGTGCGCAACTACAGCGATATCCTCAACACCGAGCGGCTGGTCACGGAGAACGGCGCCACACGTCGCCACGTGCGCAGCGACTACGTGCTCGGCGAGGTCGTCTCCGATACCCTGCCCAACGGTCAGCTCGGCACCGGTGATCTCTATGTGCTGCGCCCGGGCGTCACGTTCAACAACGAGACGATCCTGACCAACAGCGGGCGCGAGCAGGATTACCTCGGCATCAGCCTGACCTTCAACAAGCGCCTGGCCAACCGCTGGCTGCTGCGCGGTCACGTGACCTGGAGCGATTGGGAATGGGATATTCCGGATTCGGAGATCGAGGATCCGACCAGTACGCTGCCGGGCGGCAACATCGACGGTGGCGCCGTCCTGATCGGCTCGGGCACCGGCTCGGGCGCCAAGGGCGATGTCTTCATCAACTCGAACTGGGCGTTCGACGTCAGCGGCCTGTACCAGATCGCGCCAGATCGTCCGTGGGGCTTCAACGTCGCCGCGAACATCAACGGCCGCGAGGGCTATCCGAATCCCTACGCCTTCAACCGCAATCCGGGCGACGGCATCGGCACCCGCGCCGTTCTGCTGGTCGACGACGTCGAGCGCTTCCGCAACGATGACCTGATCATTTTCAACGCCCGCATCGAAAAAGAGCTGACCTTCAACGATCTGGGCGTGACGCTGAGCCTCGACGCCTTCAACCTGACCAACGAGTCGACGGTGCTGCAGCGCGAGACGACGCTCTCGTTCGGCAGCGGCGACTTCGTGCGCGAGATCACCAGCCCGCGCATCTTCCGCTTCGGCGCGCGCTTCAGCTTCCGCTGATCGCAGCCGCCGCGGCGCGCCGCCTGCGGCGCTGGTTTGGGCCGTCGAGGATGACCTCGGCGGCCCGCTTTCGCTGCTCCTCCGCGCAATTCGATAGAGTGGGGCTCTATCCGCTTCGGCGGATCCCGAATGGTTACGACCGACCGCAGTGCTCCGCGTCCTCGCTGCCCTCGGCGCGAGCGCCCGCGACCAGCCCGCGCAGCGCGGTGATCCGATCCGAACGCCACCACCAAGGAGGAAGGCATGATGAAACGACGCGCGTTTGTGCTCGCGCTGGCGATGATGATGTTCGTAGGACTCTCGGCGCTCGAGGCGCAGGAGTGGGCCGGCCGCGGCCGCCTGCAGGGCATTGTGACCGATGCCGATACGGGCAAGCCGATCAGGGATGCGAAGGTCACCCTGAAGTTCAACAACATCGACGGCGCCGGTCCGTCGTCGGACACCACCAACAAGCGCGGCCGCTGGGGCGCGCTCGGTCTGGCCACCGGCAACTGGACGATCCTGATCGAGGCCGAGGGCTATGTCGTCTCCGAGGGCCAGGCGCGGGTGGCGGAAGGTGCCGTAGGTCCCGGGCAGACGCTGCGCGTGCAGATTCGCAAGGTGCCTGAGCAGGTTGAGCAGGTGGCCGACGACGGTCCTGACGTGCGCGGCATGCTCGAGCGCGGCAACGTGCTGATGAACCAGGGCAAGTACGCCGACTCGCGCGCCGAGTACCAGAACGCACTCGCCGAGCTGACCTCGGAGGAGTCCAAGAAGAGCCATCCGATGATCCTGCTCGCGATCGCCCAGACCTACGCCGCCGAGCAGGACGAGGACAGCGCGATTCAGACTCTCGAGCAGATCCTCACGCTCGATCCGGAGAATCAGGATGCGCTCAAGGTCATGAGCTCGATCCTGGTCAACCAGGGCAAGGAAGCCGAGGCCCAGGCGTACCTCGAGCGCATCCAGGGCGACTTCAAGGTCGATCCGTCGAGCCTGCTCAACCTGGGCATCCAGGCCTACAACGAGGGCGACATCGACAAAGCGTCCGGCTATTTCGAGCGCGTCGTCGCCGACTATCCGGAGCTGCCCGACGGCCTCTACTACCGCGGCCTGGTATACCTCAACAAAGGCAACACCGAAGGCGCCAAGGCCGACTTCCTGCGCCTGATCGAGGTCGCGCCCGACCATCCCAAGGCCGCTGAGGCGAAGGAGTTCGCCGCCGCGCTCTGAGCGCGTCGCGCCTTCTCTTCATGCTGACGCGTACCGTGCGCCGCGCATCCTGCCTGCTCATCGCCCTGCTGATCGTGGGCGGACTCGCGGGCTGTGCGGCGCCGGACGCGTCGTCGACAGCGTCCGGGGCGGACACCGCTTCGCCGACGCATCCCGACGACCCGCCTGCGCGCGACGTGATCCTGATCACGGTTGACACGCTGCGCTGGGACGCCCTCGGCTTCGCCGACGGTCCGGCTGAGCGCCGCGCGTCGACGCCGGTACTCGACCGTCTGGCGGCCGCGGGCACGATCTACCGCGACGCCTACGCCCACAACGTCGTCACCCTGCCATCGCACGCCAATCTGCTCACCGGCCGCTATCCGTACGACCACGGCGTGCGCGAGAACAGCGGCTTCGTGCTGCGCGACGACGTGCCGACGCTCGCCACCCTCCTCGGCGACGCCGGCTTCGCGACCGGCGCGTTCGTGGCGGCGTTTCCGCTCGATCGCCGCTTCGGCCTGGCACGCGGCTTCGCGACCTATGACGACGCGGTCGCCGCCGGGCGCGACGACGCCTTCGCGATTCCCGAGCGCCGCGGCGACGCGGTCGTTGCGCCGGCCCTCGCCTGGTGGCAGGCCGAGCGCGCGCGTCGCCGCTTCCTCTGGGTGCATCTCTACGATCCGCACGCGCCCTACGCCGCCGAGCCGCGCTTCGCGGCGCAGCATCCCGACCAGCCCTATCTCGGCGAGGTCGCCGCGGTCGACGCCTATCTCGCGCCGCTCCTCACGCCGCTGCTCGACGCCGGCGCGCGCGACGCGATCGTCGTCGTGACCGCCGACCACGGCGAGGCGCTCGGCGAGCACGGTGAGATGACCCACGGCCTCTTCGCCTACCAGCCGACGCTCAAGGTGCCGCTGGTCGTCTGGGGCGCGCGCATCGCCGCCGGCGCGGTCGACGCGGCGCCCGCGGCCCACGTCGATCTGCTGCCGACGCTGCTCGACGCGACCGGCCTCGACGACCGGCTGCCGGCCGACCTGCCGGGCCGTTCGCTGCGCGACGCCGCGGCGCGCGCGTCGGCCGCCGAGCGGCCGATCTACTTCGAGGCGCTCTCGGCCTACTACAACCGCGGCTGGGCGCCGCTGCGCGGCGTGGTGCGCGATCGGCACAAGGCGATCGACGTGCCGCTGATCGAGCTCTACGACCTGGTCGACGACCCGGCCGAATCGCGCAATCGCGTCGATGACCAGCGTCGGCGGCTGAACGCGCTGCGCGCCGATCTCGCCGGGCCGGCGTGGCCGCCCGCGGCCGCCGACGCCGCCAACCAGCTCGATCCCGAGGCCGCCGCCCAGCTGCGCGCGCTCGGCTACCTCAGCGCCGACGGCGCCGCGCCCGACCGCGCGTTCACGCCCGACGACGATCCCAAGCGCCTGGTGGTGCTCGACCGGCAGCTGCACGAGGCGGTCGACAGCTTCACCCGCGGCCAGTACGACGCGGCGATCGCGACCCTGCAGGACGTGGTCGCGGCGCGGCCGTCGATGGCGGTCGGTCACATGCATCTGGCGATGTCGCTGCGCGCCGCCGACCGCGGCGGCGAGGCGATCGCGGTGCTCGAGCGCGCGCTCGCAGATGGCGTCGACGACGTCGCCCTGGCGCGCCAGCTCGGCCTGACGCTGGCCGAGGCTGGCCGCGGTAGCGAGGCGATCGACGTGCTCGCGCCGCTCGCCGCGGGCGGCGCGTCCGATCCCGAAAGCCTGGCTGCGCTCGGCAACGCCTACTACGCGGCCGGTCGCCTGCGCGAGGCGCGCGAAGCCTACGAGCGCGTGCTCGCCGAGGACGACGACGATCCGCAGGCGCTCGAGGGCCTGGGCGCGGTGGCGCTGGCCTCGCGGCGCCCCGACATCGCGCGCGGCGTGCTCGAACGCGCCGTCGCCCGCCATCCGGCGCGGGCGATGGCGTGGAACAGCCTGGGCGTGGCGCGCTACCAGCTCGGCGATCCGCCCGCGGCGCTCGACGCCTGGGCGCGCGCCGTCGCGCTCGATCCGACCCTCGATCAGGCGCTCTTCAATCTCGGCGTGCAGGGTGCGCGCCACGGTCGCCCCGACGTCGCGCGCGAGGCGCTGCGGCGCTTCCTGCAGCGCGTGCCCGCGGAGGGCGCATCGCCCCAGATCGCCCGCGACCGCGCCACCGCCCGCGACATCCTGCGCCGACTCGGCGAGGAGGTTCCCTGATGCGCTTCGAACCGACGAACCCCGGCCGCCGCGTCGCGGCCGCGCCGCTGTCCGCGCTCCTCGCGGCGGCGCTGCTCCTCACGCTCGCCTGCGGCCGCGACGGCGGCGCGCCGTCCTCCGCGGGCTCGTCGGTGACGGTCGAGACGGCCGAAGGTGCGCCGCTGATCCTGATCTCGATCGATACGCTGCGCAGCGACCGCCTGCCGATCTACGGCTACGACGGGATCGAGACGCCCGCGATCGATCGGCTGGCGGCCGACAGCATCGTCTACGAGCACGCCTACAGCCACTACCCGATCACGCTGCCGAGCCACACCTCGCTCTTCAGCGGTCTCCTGCCGCCCGACCACGGCGTGCGCGACAACATCGGCTACGCCGTCGAGGCCGACGCGATGCCGTGGCTGCCGCGCGATCTGCAGCAGGCCGGCTACCGCACCGGCGGGCTGGTGTCGAGCTTCGTGCTGCGCGGTGACACCGGCTTCGACACGGGCTTCGACGACTTCGACGACGACATCGCCGTGCGCCGCGACATCCCCCTCGGCGGCCTGCAGCGCAGCGGCTTCGAGACCCTCGAGCGCACGGTCGACTGGCTCGACACAGTCGGCGAGCAGCCGTTCTTCCTCTTCTTCCACATCTACGAGCCGCACTCGCCCTACACGCCGCCCGAGCCGTTCGCGAGCCGCTATCCCGATCCCTACGACGGCGAGGTCGCCGCGGCGGACGCGGTCGTCGGCGGCCTGCTCGATGCGCTGCGCGAGCGCGATCTCTACGACGACGCGGTGATCGTGCTGCTCTCCGACCATGGCGAGGGCCTGGGCGACCACGGCGAGCAGGAGCACGGCATCTTCCTCTACCGCGAGGCGATTCAGGTCGCGCTCGTGCTCAAGCTGCCCGGCGCCCAGCTGGGCGGGGCACGGGTCGCGGCGCCAGCGCAGCTGATCGACGTGCCGCCGACGGTGCGCGGCCTGCTCGGCCTGCCGCCGCAGCCCGCCGACGACGATCGCCCGACGTCGGCGCCGTCGAACGCGCGGTCGCTGCTCGATCTGTTCGGCCCCGACGCGCCGAATCGCAGAATCTTCAGCGAGACTTTCTATCCGCGCCTGCATCTCGGCTGGTCGGATCTGTCGAGCCTGGTCGACGCCGAATACCACTACATCGACGGCCCCGCGCCGGAGCTCTACGACGTCGTCGCCGATCCGGCGCAGCGCAACGACATCCTGCGCGAGCGTCGCCGGGTGTACGCCGAGAAGCGCGAGGCGATCGCGGGCTATCAGGTGCCGCTCGCCGGGCCGTCGGACGTCGATCCCGAGGCGGTCGCGAAGCTCGCCGCGCTCGGCTACGCGGGCTCGCCGAGCGTCGCCGAGGGCGATCTGCCCGATCCGAAGTCGCGCCTGCACGAGCTCGAGGCGCTCAAGGAGGCGAGCGCGCTGATCGGCGCCAAGCGCTGGATCGAGGCGGTGCCGGTGCTCGAGCAGCTGGTCGCGGCCAACGAGTTTATGCAGGATGCGCGCGAGAAACTGGCGCTGGCGCTGCACCGCAGCGGCCAGCGCGCGGCGGCGGTTGCGGCCTACCGCGATGCGCTCGAGCGCTCAGGCGGCGCGTCGCATTTGGCGCTGACGCTGGCGGGTTTGTATCTGGAGCTGGGCGCGTTCGACGACGCGCGCGAGCACGCCGCGCTGGCGCTCGACGCGTCGCCGGCGCTGGCGCACCTGACCCGCGCCGAGATCGAGATGGCCGCCGAATCGATCGACGCGGCGCGGCAGGCGGCCGAGCAGGCGGTGGCAGCCGATGACACGCGTCCGATGGCGCACGTGATGCTGGCGCGGGTCTTGGCGCGTCAGAACGACCTTGACGCCGCAGCGCAGTCGATGGCGCGCGCCGACGCGCTTTTTGCCGAGCAGTCGAGTCCGCTGCCGGTGGGCGCGGCGTTTGCGAAGGGCGATCTGGCCGCACGCCAGGGCCGCGCGGCCGACGCCGCCGCCGCCTTCCAGGACGAAATCGCGCGCCATCCCGATCATCTCGACAGCTACACGCGCCTGGCGATCCTGCTCGTGGCCGAGGGCGATCCGCAGTCGGGCATCGGCGTGCTGCGGCAGATGCTCGAGGTGAATCCGGTGCCGGGCGCGCACGTCCAGCTGATCAAGACCCTGCGCATCCTCGGCGACCCCCAGTCCGCCGACCGCGCCCTGCGTCAGGCGCTGACCCAGTTCCCCGACGATCGCGCGCTGCTCGATCTGCGCGCCGGCTGACCGGTAGACGGCTGCGCTTTGCCGCGCCGCGGCAAAAAAATGCCGCAAAGGGTCTTCCCACCGGCGCCGGATCGTGTAAAATCATAGCCCCTTTACGTTTCTTCCCTTTCTTCACAGACGTTCCGAGCTGTGCCGCGCCCCTTCGCACTGTGCTGCGATGCGCGGCCTTCGATCCGCGACGCCGTTCGACGTGCGTCGCTGACGGCCGAGTCTCTCGTACCGATGACCCGCACCATGGAGAACGCTGTGACCCTTCGACGCTTCCCCCACACCGCCTGGCGCCTCGCGCTGGCGGCGATCCTGCTGCTGGCGCTCGGCGCCAGCCCGGCGCTGGCCAAGACCGGCGTGGCCTTTGTCCACGGCACCGGCAACCAGACCGATGCCCTCAACGATTACTGGAAATCCGCGTTCGTCGACTCCGTCCGCCAGGGCCTGAGCGACCAGAGCGCCTTCACCGTCGTCAACTGCCAGTTCGAGGAGTACATGTGGACCTCGGGTGCCGCCGGCTGCCTCGCCGGTGCGCTGACGAGCTTCATCAACAGCAAGGGCATCACCGACCTCGTCGTGATCACCCACTCGAACGGCGGCAACGTCATGCGCTGGATCCTGTCGAACCCGACCTGGGACAGCCGCTATCCGCAGATCATCAACACCGTGCGCTGGGTCAACGCGCTCGCGCCGTCGAGCAAGGGCACGCCGCTCGCCGACGCCGTCGTCGCCGGCAACGTCTTCGAGCAGGCCCTCGGCTGGCTGCTCGGCTACGCCAACGACGCGGTCAGGATGCAGCAGGTCAGCTGGATGGCCAGCTACAACAGCAACTGGCTCTACGGCACCAGCGGCCGCCCGGCGCTGCCGAAGGGCTTCTGGAACGTGGTCGGCTCCGACGTCGAGTCGGCGGTGTGGGATCCCGACAGCTACTGCGGTGGCTATCCCGAGACCCTCGGCCTCGAGATCACCCAGGCGTGGCTCGACAGCTGCTCCGATGGCTTCCTCGACTGCTCGAGCCAGGCCGGTGCTGGCACCGTGTGGTTCTACGACACCGCGCGCACCCGCGGCGCCGAGCCGCTGAACCACAACCAGAGCCGTCGCAAGTGCTTCAATCTCGACGTCATTCTGCGCAACGACCTGTGATCCGAGGAGAGCTGACGACCATGCGCCACAACCTTCCCACGCTGTTCCGCCGGACCCTGTCCGCGGTTCTCCTCACCGGCCTCGTCACGGCCGGTGCTGCCACTGCCCAGAATGTCGACGTCACCCTGCTGCCGGCGACCGACGCCGATCTCGTGCCGCGCCAGCTCGTCGCGGCCAACCTGCCGATGCGTGCGGCCGACGTGCCGCGCGAGTCGGTCGTGTTCAGCTGGCCGATCGCCGCGGACACGGTCCTCGACGCGCGCCCGGCGCCGTTCGTGCAGGAAAGCCGTGAATACCTGATCGAGGTCGACGCCACCCGCGAAGGCAACGTGCCGCTGTACGCGCCCGCGGTCGGCGAGTGGCTGGTGCGCATCAGCCCGCTCGGCGCCGACGAGGCGAGCCAGGGCCTCGATCTGCGCAACCTCACGCTGATCACGCCCGACGGCCGCGCCCTCGCCGACGGCGCCGGCATGGCGCAGATGTTCGACGCCGGCGCGCTCGCCGCCGCCGATCTGCCCTTCCCGCGCGGCACCGCCGCCTTCCGCGTCGACGCCAGCCTCGGCGGCGGCACCTACCAGCTCGCCGGCCTGCCGCCGGGCCGCTTCTTGGTCAACGTGGTTGCGCCCGAGAGCCCGCGCGTGCTGCGCCTCAACGCTGTGCGCGCCGACCACCACGTCGGCGACGTCCTGACCGCCGAGGTGCGCCTGGTCGACGGCGACGCCGGCGTCCTCGCGGGTCGGGTCGACGGCTACGTCACGTCGCCCACCGGCGACGTGCTGCCGGCAACGTTTGCGCGCGACGAAGACGGCGTCTACCGGGCGCGCGTCACGATCGACGGTTCGGCCGAGGCGTCGGCCGCGGGCGGCCGGGCCGGCCTGTGGCAGGTCCACGCCCGCATGGACGCGCGCGTCGCGGGCGCGACCGTCGTCCGCCACGCGCACGTTGGCTTCGCCGTCACCGCGCCGACCGCCGCGCTCGACGGCACGCTCGCCCTGGCGCCGACCGAGACCAAGGGCGCGCTCGCGCTGCGCTTCGGCGTGCGCGCTGCCGTCGAGGGCCGCTACGAGGTGCGCGGCGTGCTCTACGGCACCGACGCCCAGGGCGCGATGCGCCCGGCCGCCGTCGCCCACGGCGCGGTGTGGCTCAACGCTGGCGCCGGCGCGGTCGATCTCGTCTTCGATCCCAAGTCCCTGACGCACGCCGGACTCGGCGCGCCTTACGAAGTGCGCGACCTGCGCCTGCAGGATCAGACCCGCATGGGCCTGCTCCACCGCCAGGCGCGGGGCGTGCGCATCCAGCCGTCCGAGCGCTGAGCACGGACGCTTTCGCTTGATCGACCCGATTTCGGGTTTGCTTGTCGATTCAGTCTGCTGACATCGCCGCCGCTCCCGCGGCGACCTCCGCTCTTCTTCACGGCGAGTGCGCTTCGGCGCCTCGCCGTTCTTGCGTCTGCGCGCGTCCGAGTCAGCTCAGCGCCGACCGCAGGTCGGCCACCAGCCGACGACGCGCGTCACGTCGTTCGCGAAACGCTTGAGGTAGACGTAGCGGGTGAAGCACGCCGCCGCCAGGCAGCTGTGCGCCGGCCGCACGCGCACGCGACTGCCGACGGGCAGCGCGCGGGCCGCGTCGACCGATGCGCCGCTGTCGCCCGCGTCGGCCAGCTCGAGCCAGCCGTGCTCCTGCGACAGCCGGCGGATCGGCCAGCCGCCGCGCGTCACGGCGATCGGCGCGCCGTCGGCCGTCCACGCGTCGCCGGGCAGCACCAGGCCGTGGATCGCGCCGTGATGGGCACCGTTCCACGCGAAGGTCTCGGGCGTGCGGTCTTTCGACAGCGCGAGCGCGCCGGCGTCGATCACCGCCGCGCGTCGTCCCGGCCGCGCCGAGACCACGCTGGCGAGCACGGTGAACGCCAGATCGTCCATCGCGCAGCTGCCGAGCGCGACCTGGGTGAGGTCGTAGAAGACGTCGTTGCCGCTGCGGATTTCGTCGATCGTGCCGGCGAACGCTTCCGGCTCGGCGGCCATCGCGGCAAGGCTGGGCGTCGAGCCGAGACTGATCGGGATCGGGTCGCCGGGCGCGAGATCGGCCGATGCGTCGCGCGCATTGACCAGCGCGTCGCGCGCGGCGACAGCTGCGCCCCGCGCGCAGCCGGGTTGGTAGGCGTCGCCTTCGTGGGTGAACAGGCCGTCGAAGCGCAGGCGCCGATCGCCGCCGATCGCCTCGATGAGCGCGCGCACGCCCGCAACGTCGTCGGCCGGCACGCCCGAGCGGCCGTAGCCGGCGTCGATCTCGACGCGCACGCGAATCGGCAGGCCGCGGCCGACGAACTGGCTGCCCGGCACGTTGTCGAGGGCGCGCTGCAGCGCGCGCACGGCCCGTCGATCGTCGACCGCCAGGCGCAGGGCCTCGGTGCGTATCGCCGTGTCGACCGCGCGTGCGGCTTCGGACACGATCAGCGGGAACGCCCAGAACACATCGCGCGCCAGCCGGCCCCGGAGCGGGAACGCCTGTTCGAGACCGATCGCCTCGTTGAGCGTGGCGACGGTCAGGCCGACGGCGCCGCGGCGCAGCTGGCGACGGGCGATCGAGACCGCGCGATGGGTCTTGGCGTGCGGTCGCCAGCGCGCGCCGAGTCGGGCGACGCGCGCGGTTGCGCGGTCGAGGTTGGCGTCGAGCACGTCGCGGTCGACGACCGCCGACGGCGTCGCCAGCTCGACCGGCAGCATGCGCCGCCTCATCGCAGGCCGCGCGGCACGAGCACGAACGGATCGCGGATCGCCAGGGGCGTGCGGCGCCAGAACGGCTCGCCGTAGTCGACGCCGATCATCTGGCCGAAATGCTGCGCGCGTCCGACGACGCTGGCGCGAAACGACGGACTCGAGATCTTGGTCGGCGGATCGTCGCCGGTCGCGCCGTGCCCGCCGTCGCCCGGATGGATCTGGCTCTCGTAGGCGTCGAGCGCGGCCATCTTGCGCGGCCACGCGTCGGTGACGTCGACGATGAAGCTCGGATCGAAGGCGTCGTGCTGCATATAGCTCACCACCAGCGCCGGCCTGTGGGCGTCGCCGCCGAGTCCCGGCGCGCGCTTGCGCAGGCCGGCGTAGAACATCGCATCGTCGACCAGGTGATAGGCCCGGCGGTGATCGGGATGGCGGTCGATCGGCGGCGGGCCCAGCACCAGCTCGGGATGCAGCCGGCGTACGACCGCAATCAGCGCGTCGATTTCGATTTCGTCCTTGCGCAGGGCACCGTCGCCGCAGTCGAGCTGCACCACGGTCTCGACGCCGAGGGCCGCGGCCGCTTGGCGCGCTTCATCGTCGCGCTGGGTGGGCGTGCCGCGCGTGCCGGCTTCGCCGTGGGTCAGGTGCACGAACGCGACCGTGCGGCCCTGCGCGACCAGCGTCGCCACCGTGCCGCCGCAGCCGAGCTCGATGTCGTCGGGATGGGCGCCGATCGCCAGCGCGTCGACCGGCGCGAGATCGTCGAGCGTCGCGCCGCCGCGCAGCACGCGGATCAGCGCGCGCGGATCGCGCGCCGTGGCGCTCACGCGTCGGCTCCGCCGAGCTCCAGCGCCTGCAGCCGGCGCGGATCGAGGCGCAGGCGCGCCAGCGCGTCGACGAAGCCGGGGCCGTGGCGCAGCAGATAGTGCGCCAGCGAGAGCGTGCGCTCCTGCGGCGCACCGCCCGGCAGCACCACGTCGCGCAGGCGCTGCAGCCGACCGTGGGCGACCTCGTGACGGCGCGCGGCCGCGTCGACCACCTTGCGTTCGAATTGGGCGAACGCCTTCTCGATCTGGCCGCGGGTCTTGCCCAGCGGTCCGCCGAGGTTGGGATCGAGCGCCGCGGCCTCTTCGGCCAAGCGATCGAGGCGCGCGAGCACGTCGCCGCGCGCGTTCTCGGCGATCGCCGCGCCGCCGCCCTGACGCGCCGCCAGAATCGCCTCCGGCTCCTGCGTCCACAGGGTCTCGAGATCGACGTCGTGGTCGGCCATCTGTGTGACCTCGCGCGCGGTCAGCAGCATCGCCTGCGGTCGCAGCGTGACCGACGGTCCTTCGAGATCAAGGGCTTCGTAGACGCCGCCGGCCTGCGCCATGTACGACAGTTCCGACGGGCCGAGCACCTGCAGCGTCGTGCCGAGGAGCGCGTCTTGGATCGCCGGCCGCGCGAGCACGCCCGGGCTGACGACGGCCGGGTTGTCGTCGATCGTCTCGAGCAGCTTCTCGACCGGTTCGGGCGGCGCGTCGTCGCCGCGCAGCTGGAAATGCGTGAAGTCGTCGCCCACCCAGGCGATGCGCTGGCGGCGCGTGCCGCGCAGCAGGAAGAGCGGCGAGAGGCCGGGCTGGGGCGTCACCTGGAGCGGATGGCCGCGCTCTTCGACCCGCGCGTGCGCCCGCTGCAGCGCGTCGTTGACCGCGTGGCGGTCCTCGACCAGGCGGCGCAGCCACGGCCGCTGGAGGCGCTTGACCTCGGTGTTCATCGCGTCGAGCAGGAGCGGCGCGCGGCCGCCGAGCAGGCCGATGAGCAGGCGCGCGAAGGCTTCGCCGAAGCGCGCGTCGGGGCGGTAGGCCGCGTCGAGGAGGGCGAGTCCGGCCTCGGCGCGCGGTCCGCCGTAGTGTGCTTCGAGCCGCGCGCGCGCGTCGCGCAGGCCGTCGCCGAAGGTGCGCATGCCGATCGGCAAGAGCGGACTCGGGTCGTCGCCGAGGTCGAGGGTCTCGACGCCGTCGCGGCCGACGACCGTGGCGCGCGCCATCTCGCGCCAGTCGTGGTCCTCGGTTGCCATCCAGAACACCGCCATCGCCGGCGCGCCGGTGGTGGTCTCGATGGTTTCGGCCCAGCGCACGGCGGCGAGCAGTTTGCTGAGCGTCAGGAGCGGCCCGCCGTAGAGGCCGGGCTGCTGGCCGGTGACGACGACGCGCGTCGCCGGATCGGCAAGCTTGGCGCCGAGGCGCTCGGCCTCGGGATGGCCGTAGCTCTGGTTGGCGACGGTCAGCGCGCGCGCCAGCGCGGCGCGGCTCGACGCCGCCGGCGCGTCGCGCGCGGGCAGGCTGCCGGGGCGGAGCGGATCGAGCGGCGCGAGCAGATCGGCGTCGTGGCCCGCGAGCAGCGCGCGCGGAATCGACGGCAGGCGTCCGTCGCGCTGCAGATCGAGCTCAAGACGCCCGATGGCCGACGAGGATGAGGCGGGGACTGTCGCGATCATGGGGATCTCCGTCGAACGTGCCGTAGAGGGCGTCGACCTCGAGGCCGGCCCAGCGCAGGCCGATGATCACCTCGTCGCGGTCGTAGGCGCGCACGCTCTCGCGGTAGACGCGGGCGGGTCCGCCGTCGATCGCGCGGATGCGCATGCGCTTGTTGATCCGGCGGGCGTCGTCGTCGTACCAGCGTTCGATGTCGACCGTGCGTCCGCGCACGGTCTGGGTCTCGCGCGCCACGAGGTGGGCGAGCACGTGGGGCTTGTTGAGGAAGTCGATGAGGAAGCGGCCGCCCGGCCGCAGCACGCGCACGATTTCTTCCAATACCTGGAAGTTCTCGCGCTCGCGCTCGAAGTAGCCGAACGACGTGAAGAAGTTGAGCACGGCGTCGAAGGCGTCGTCGGCGAACGGCAGCCGGCGCATGTCGCCGCCGACCGACGGCACGCGCGGCGGATGGGCGAGGAGCGGCAGCGAGAGATCGACGCCGACGACGCGCAGATCGTGCGCGCGCAGCGCCGCGGTGTGGCGTCCGGCGCCGCAGCAGAGATCGAGCACGGCGCCCTCGCCCGGGGCAGGCAGGGGCACGTGCTGGCGCACGAAGTCGACGTGATGCTGCGCTTCGTCGCGGTTGCGGTGGGCGTAGAGGTCGAGGTAGTCGGCCCCGAACCATTCTTGGTACCAGGTCATGATGGCGCGGTCATCCTATCGCGTCGAACCGATGTCGAAGCGGCGGGCCGATCGGCAACCGCCCTTGCCGCGATCCGCGGCGCGGGTGCGTCCGGACCGCGGTCGGTGCGTTTGGTCCCTGCGCGGTGGCGCGGTCGATGGGCGGCTTGTAGCATGTGGTTCCGTGCGCGCGGTCGATCGTCTTTCACCGCGCCGTCGCTACGATGCCCCTGCGGTCGAGACGTTTCGTCAACAGATCGCATCCCGCCCGGTTTTCGGAGGTTCTTCGCCCATGTCGTCGATGTCCGCTCGTCCGTTTGTCGTTTTCGCACTGGCGTTCGCCGCGCTGCTGCTCGTCCTGCCGTCGTCGGCGCAGGCCCAGCAGGGCAGCTTCCTCGACGACGTGTCGGTGGTCGAAGTGCAGGTGCCGGTGCGCGTGCTCGACGGCACGACGCCCGTGCGCGGCCTGACCGCCGAGCAATTCGTCGTGCGCGAGCGCGGTCGCACGGTCGAGCTGTCGGGCTTCGAGGTGATCGACGTCGCCGACGACCTGATCGGCACCGACGTCCCGGGCGCCCTGCCGGCCGAGCCGACCGCGCGCCGCAACCTGCTCTTCACCTTCGATCTGGTCTTCGGACGTCCCGAGTACCTCGGCCGCTCGCTGCGCAGCGCGCGCGGCGCGCTCGACCAGCTCGAGCCGCGCGACCGCGCCGCCATCGCGTTCACCACGCCGTCGAACGGCGTGCGCATGGCGGTCGGCTTCACCAAGGACCGCGCCGCCCTCGACGCGGCGCTCGACATCGTGCTCGGCCTGGTCGATCGCAAGCCCAAGGCGGCCAAGGCGGCGTTCGAGCGGCTGCAGGCGACCAACGCGCCGGGCGTCGCGCGCGGCGGCGGCTCGGTGCGGCGCGACGCCGACGGCCTGGGCGGCGTCGGCGCGCTGGCGCTGGCGACCAACCCGGGCGTGGCCAACGCGCTGACGCTGTCGTCGACGATCTCGGTGCCGACCATCGACGACGTCAACAACCTCAGCGTCGTCGGCGGTGAGCAGAGCGTGGCGCCGGCCCAGTTCGACGCCCCGAGCGAGAACCCGGTCGTGCAGGCGATCTCGACCGAGGAGCCCCTCGACCTGATCGACACGTCGCTGCTCGCGGTGCGCAACAGCGCGGTGCGCGCGGTCGGTCTCGGGCTGGCCGACATGGTCACGCTGCTGCGCGGCGTCGAGGGCCAGAACCATTTGCTCTTCTTCACCGAGGGCTTCGGCGACGACCTGGTCGAGATCCGCGCCGACGCCGTCCAGGGCGGCGCCGACCGCTGGCTGCAGCCGCTCTTCGAGGCCTGCCGCCGCCACAGCTGGACGCTGCACACGGTCGACATCGTCGGCACCAGCGAGGGCGACGGCTTCGACAACAGCAGCCTGCTCTATCTCGCGCGCGAGACCGGCGGCGACCTGATCGCCAACGAGAACGTCGCGGCGCGGGCGGTGTCGCGCGTGCAGCGGGCGACCGAGGTGGTCTATCTGCTGAGCTTCGTGCCGCAGGACCTCACCGCCGACGGCCGCTACCACAACATCTCGGTCGATCTGCAGAACGGTCCGCGCGGCGTGCGGGTCCTGCATCGTCCGGGGTACCACGCGCCCGAGCCGGCCGAAGCGGGCACGCTCGACGCGCGTCTCGATCTGCTCGAGGCGCTGCTCGGCGAGGTCGAAGTGCGCGACGAGATCGACGCCGATCTTCTGGCCGTGCCGCTGCCGTCGGGCTTGGCGCTGGTGGCCGAGGTCGACGGTGCGGGCCTGCTCGAGAACCACGTCGGCGACGCGCTCGAGCTCGAGGTGATGGCGGCGGTGGTCGACCGCGCGGGCGCGGTCACCGACCTGACCTCGACCATCAAGACGCTCGATCTGGCGCGCGCGCGTCAGGCGCTCGAGGCGGGCGGCTTCCGCCTGACGCGCGAGCTGCAGGCGCCGCGCGGCGCGCACCGCGTGCGTCTCTTGGTGCACAACACGCAGACGCGTCGGGTGGCGCTGCGCAGCGTCGACGTCGCGGTGCCGGCGAACCCGCCGGTGGCGCCGGTGGTGCTCTCGCCGCTCTTCCTCGATCCGGCGGAGGTGGCGGCGGCGGCGCGCGCGGCGTCTGGGGAGGGCGCCGCGGCTGCGCCGGCGGTGCCGTCGCCCTTCCAGCTGGCCGGGCGC
Organism: Acidobacteriota bacterium; assembly: GCA_039025295.1. Lineage (GTDB taxonomy): Bacteria > Acidobacteriota > Thermoanaerobaculia > Multivoradales > J023 > JBCCOR01. The sequence continues at coordinate 634 of JBCCOR010000020.1, read as the reverse complement.
TCGTTCACACCGCAGGTGCGTCCGCAGATCGCGGCCGGCGCGGTGCATCCGGTGGTGGTGATGGGCTACCGCCTCGACGCCGAGGCGATGCGCCTCGAGGGCCAGATCCTCGACGCCGTGCGCGAGGTGCCGGTCGGCCCCGCCGATCTGCTCTTCGTGCAGCGCGTCGTGGGCGAGGACGGCGTCACGCGCTATCTCGGCCGCCTCAAGGTACCGGCGGGCCTGCCGGCGGGGGCGTATCAGCTCCAGGTGACCGCGATCGATCCGGCGACCGAGGCGCGCAGCGTGTCGCAGTCGGCGTTCGAGGTGTTCAAGCCGGCGGCTGCGGCGGCTGCGGCGACGGGGCGCTGATGGGGGTGGCGGCGGGTTTCGTGGCTGGATGATGATGGGGCGGGTGGCGTTGGTTTCCTGGGGCTGAAGCCCCAGGCTACGCGTCTTCGGCGCTGCGCGCCTTCGACAGACCGCCTCACGGCGGCCCGCCCCCGCTCCTCACCGGAACCGCCTGCGGGTTTCTTGCGCGCGGTCGTAGGGGCACGGATCCGCCCTTGGCACCTGGGGTTCAAACCCCAGGCTCTACATTCCACGGCCTGCCTCACGGCAGCCTACCCCCGCACCTCACGGGAACCGCCTGTGG
>JBCCOR010000019.1:0-17736 GCA_039025295.1 Acidobacteriota bacterium | reverse complement strand
GGCGCCGAGCACGACCAGCGCGTAGGCGTAGGCATAAGCGGTTTCCGCATCGTCGGCTGCGACGGCGACGCGGCGCACGTCGTTGGCCAGCCAGCCGGTGCGCGGCACGACGACGCGCGCGTGATCGCGCCCGCGCACCCGCACGGGCGTCGCACCGCCCAGAATCGCCACGCCGCGGCCCTCGCGCAGCGCCAACCGGCCGAACACGTGCGCCGGCGGACGCGGATCGTCGAGCGGCACCGTCCACGGGCTGCCGTCTTCCTGAAAGCCGAACGCCGAGCGCACCGAGCCGCTGCCGGGATCGGCGGGCGAACCGCCGATCACCACCAGGCCGCCGGTCGCACCGGCTTCGCGCAGGATCGCCAGCGCGCGGTCGGCGGCGTGCCCGCGCGCGGGACCGTCGAGATCGAGGCGCATCGACGCGTGCGGCAGCTGGATCGTGCCGCGATCGGCGTCGACCACCACGCGGCGATGATCGGCGTGCTCGCGCGCGGCGGCGCGCTGGGCGCTGTCGGGGGCAATCGCGCGCGCGCCGTCGAAGCGCCATAGCGCGGTCAGACCACCGACCGCCGGATCGTAGGCGCGATCGGTCGCCTTCGCCAGCGCCGATGCGCGCGCGACGCGGGCGATCAGGGCGTCCGACGCCGCCACCTCGCTGCGACCGGCAGCGCGGTTGACGCGCGCCGTCTCCGACGCCGCGCCGGTGTCGAAGAGACGCCCCGCCAGGCGCTCGACCTCGGCCCGCGCCGCCGCCACCGCCAACACCGCCCGGGCGTCGTCGCCGTGCACCGCGGTGATCGCGAGCGGTACGCCCGCGATCGAGCCGTCGTCGATCGGCCGCGCGTCGTGCGCGGTGCCGGCCGCCCGCGGCAGCGCGGCGGCGGCGAGCAGCAGCACCAGCGTCGTCCTCAGCCAGCGAAGCATCACGCGGTCTCCTCGGTATCGCCGCTCGCCCGCGCCACCAAATAGGTCGGTCGTCGGCGGACCTGGTCGTAGATGCGGATCACGTATTCCCCCAGCACGGCGATGCCGAGCGCGTTGAGCGCGCCGAAGAAGCAGGCCGCCATGAGAATCGAGGCCCAGCCGGGAATGGCCAGGCCGGTGAAGAGTTTGTGGTAGAGCGCGAACCCCGCCACGCCGGCAAACGCCAGGCCCGAGAGCACGGCCAAGCCGTAGAAAACGGTCAGCGGCAGCGACGAAAAGCCGAAAATCGCCGTCTTGGCGAGCCGCACGAGGCCGCCGAACGACACCCGCGGCTGATCGTCGTAGCGCGGATTGCGCTCGACCGGTACGCCGCGCTGGCGAAAGCCGATCCACGCGCGCAGGCCCGGGAAGTAGCGGTCGACCTCGGGCAGGGCGACCACGGCGTCGACCACCCGTCGATCGAGCAGGCTGAAGTTGCCGGCGTCGACCGGGATCGGCGTGCGCGCGATGCCGCCCAGGAGGCGATGGAAGCCGGCGAAGGCGGCGCGCTTCGCGATCGACTCCTTGCGTTTGACGCGCACGGCGTAGACCACGTCGTCGCCCGCGCGCCAGCCGTCGAGAAAGCGCGGCAGCGCGGCGGGATCGTCCTGCAGATCGGCGTCCATCACCACGACCACGTCGCCGCGCGCGTGCGCCAGGCCGCACAGCACCGCCGCCTGATGGCCGAAGTTGCGCGCCAGATGCACCGCCCGCACCGCCGGCCGGCCTGGCGCCGGCGCGTCGGTCGCCAGCGCGTCGAGGGCCGCGCCGGTGCCATCGCGCGAGCCGTCGTTGACGCACACCAGCTCGGTCGACGTCACGCCCTCGAGCGCGCCCACGACCTGCGTCAGCTGGGCGAAGAGATCGCCGATCACCTGCGCCTCGTTGTACATCGGCAGCACGATCGAGAGCCGCACCGCGTGATCGCGGCGCACCGGCGCGGCCATGCGGTCGTCGGCGCGGCTCACGGCGCAGCCCCGTCCGTCGACGCGTCGTCGGGCACGAGCACGGCGACGAGCGACAGGCCGAACGGAATCGGCACGATCCGCGAGATCGTGCGCTCGACCGCGGCGGCGGCGCGCAGCAGATGGTTCACGACCGGCGCGACCGGTGGAAATTCCGCGTGCTGCCGGCGCGGGCGCACGCGCTCGCGCAGGCGCAGGACGATCGCCACCGGCAGCGTGAACGCGTTCCAGTGCGAGAGCCACGCGACGCGCAGGCCCGCCGCGCGCGCCTGGTCGCGCAGCGCCGACCGGGTGTAGCGCCGATGATGGCCGAGCAGGCGATCCCACGGGCCGTACATCCACGGATAGGCCGGCACGGCGACGATCACGGCGCCATCGGCGGCCAGCGCCCGCCGCGCGTGCGCCAGGGCCGCGACCGGCTCGGCGAGATGCTCGATGACGTCGAGCAGCAGCACGGCCCGCAGCGTGCCGGCCTCGACCGGCCACGGCTGCTCGAGATCGTGCACCGCCACCTCGGGCAGACCGCGCGCGCGGCAGTGGGCGATCGCGTCGGGCATGATGTCGAAGCCCTGCACCGCGTAGCCGAGTGCGCGCATCGCGCGCAGGTTGCCGCCGGCGCCGAGACCGCCCTCGACCAGGCGCCCCGGCGGCGGCGCGTGGCGGCGCAGCAGCCGGGTGACGAAGGCGCGCTTGCCGACGTGCCACCAGTAGTGGTCCTCGAGCGTGATCAGCTGATCGAGATGCGGACGCTCCATCGCTCACGCCTCCTCGGCCGCGGCGTCCGACGCCTCGTCGGTCGCGGCGGACATCTCGGCGTCGTCGAGATTGCCCGCGCCGTAGCCGGTTTCGAGCGGCGCGGCGTCGAGGCCGCGGTCGCGCAGATGACGCGCCAGGACGTCAGCGTAGCCGTGGGTCGCGAGCACGCGGTGCGCGCCGGTGGCGTCGATCGTGTCGAGCAGATCGGGCCAGTCGGCGTGGTCGGAGAGTACGAAGCCGCGGTCGACCGCGCGCCGTCGGCGGTTGCCGCGAATGCGCATCCAGCCCGAGGCGAAGGCCAGGCGGCGCGCGCCGAAGCGGCGCAGCCAGGTGCCGCCGCGCACCGACGGCGGCGCCACGATCAGCGCGCCGCTGAAGTCCGTGCCGTGCGGCAGATCGCGCACCGGCGTCGCCGCGGGCATCACCACCCCGGCGTCGCGGTACAGATCGGTGAGATCGACCGCCGCGCCGTGCAGATAGACCGGCCGCGCAGGATCGTCGATCGGCTCGCCGCGCGCAGCGCGCCGCGCCGCGAGCAGGGCGAGCAGCCGCTGCGCCTTGCCCAGGGCGTACGAGAGCAGCACCGACGCCACGCCGTCGGCGCGGTTGGCGTCCCACCAGTCGAGCACCTCGGCGGCGACCCGCTGCGGCGACGGCCAGCGGTAGATCGGCAGCGCGAAAGTCGCCTCGGTGATGAAGACGTCGCACGGCACGATCTCGAACGGCCGGCAGGTCGGGTCGTCCTCGGCCGGGCCGCGCTTGTAGTCGCCCGACGCCACCCAGACGGCCTGCCCGTCGTCGACCCGCACCTGGGCGCTGCCGCGCACGTGGCCGGCGGGATGAAACGACACGTCGACGTCGCCGATCCGCCGCCGGACGCCGAACGGCACGCCCTCGATGTCGATGTCCTCGCCGAGTCGCCGACGCAGCAGCGGCACCGACGGTTCCGCGGCGAGATAGCGCGCGCTGCCGGGGCGCGCGTGATCGGCGTGGGCGTGGGTGACGATCGCGTGCTCGACCGGCTCCCACGGATCGATGTGGAACGCGCCCGCGCCGCAGGCCAGGCCGCGGTCGTCGACGCGCAGCAGATCGTCGCCGACGCTCACGATGCGGGTCCGTCAACGGCCGGCGCGAACAGCCGCAGCTGACCGTCGGGCTCCGCGTCGGCGTCGGCCTCGTCGTCGGCGAGGCGATCGTCGTCGGCCGCGGCGCGTCCGAGGATGCGTCCGGCGAGGGCGATGCCGCTGCGCCACGCGGCCTCGACCTTGGCGCCGAGGCAGAAATCGCCGCACACGCCCAGGCGCGCGGTCGGCTCGTAGAGGCACGGTTCACCGATCGGGACGAGCGTGCGCGCGTAGCGCCAGCGGTGGACCGCGCGGTGGACGGGCTTGGGCAGGCGCGCGCCGCCGAGCAGCTGGGCGAAGGCGCGCAGCATCGGCGCAGCGCTGGCCTCGGGTTCGCGCTCGAGATGGCGCGTCGACCAGTCGACGCTGGCGTGCAGCACCCACGTGTCGGCCGGCCCGCCGGCCGCGCGCCCGGGCTTCGACGCGTTGCGCGCCACCCAGCCGAGCGGTCCGTCGTGAACGAAGGCACCGTCGAAGGCGGCGTCGAGCGGCGCGTCGTAGGCGACCAGGGCGGCGATGCACGGCGCCATCTCGACCGCGTCGAGCTGCGCGCGCAGCTCGGGCAGGCGCGGCACGAGCGCCGCCGCCTGCGCCGCCGGCACCGCCAGCGCGACGACGTCGAACGACGCCGGCTGCGCGGGCGCGTCGTCGGGCGCGTCGACCGTCAGGCGCCAGCGGCGCCCGTCGTCGATCAGCGCGTCGACGCGATGGCCGTGGCGCACGTCGAGTTCGGCGCCGAGATGGGCGAGCACGGCGTTCATGCCCGGCGTGCCGACCCAGCGGGTCGCGGCCGTCGCGTCGCCGATGCGCGGCGCGGCGCGCTCGTGGGCGCGGCCGTCGGCGTCGAGATGGACGATCGTGCCCGTCCACGGCGCGACCGCGCCGATCTGCTGCCAGCTGGCGACGCGGCGGGCGAAGTGCGGATCGCGCGCGGTGAAATATTGCGCGCCGTGGTCGAACGTGCCGACGCCGTCGACCCGCCGGGTCGAGGCGCGCCCGCCGGGTCCGCGGCCCTTGTCGAAGACGGTCACCGCCAGGCCGTGGTCGGCGAGCACGCGCGCGCAGGCGAGTCCGGCGATGCCGCCGCCGACGACCGCCACGCGCGGCGGACGGCGCAGCGCCGGGCGGGTGGTGCGCTCGGCGTAGCGCTCGACCCGCAGCCGTCGCGCGTGCGCATCAGCGCTGCGCGGTCGCACCAGGCCGAGCACCGGCCGCGGCGGCGCGAAGCCGCGGTCGAAGAGGCCGAGGCACCACAAGAGGCCGCCGTAGCTGTTGGGATCGCGGCCGTCGAGGGCGTAGCGATGGTTGAGATCGATCAGCGTCGCGAGCGCCGTCGCCGGATCGGGCGTCCACTGCGGGATCGCCTTGCCCCAGGTCATGCGGACGTTGTTGTGCAATCGGCCGTGGATGCGCAGATCGGCCTGCGCGGCGTCCCACAGGGCGTCGCCGGCGCGGCCGCGCGCGAGCTGCTCCCAGGTGCGCAGCGCCGGCCGCGGATCGCCGGCGTGGGCCGCGAGCGTGCGCTGGGCCCAGTCGGGCAGCGCGCCGAGCGCTTCGACGTCGACGCCGCCGAAGCGGCAGAACGCGTGGGCGAGCTCGCGCCAGGTCAGCAGCTCGTCGAGGTATTTCTCGACCCCGGTGCGCATCGACGAATCGGCGCGCGCGGCCGCCTGCGCCTCGCGCGCGACGCGGGTCGCCGCGATGCAGCCGTGGTGCAGATAGGGCGAGAGCCAGGAAACACCGTCCTTGAGCGCGTCGTTGCGGTCGCGCCGGTAGCGCTTCAGGCCGCCCTCGTCGCGGAACGCGTGCCAGCGCGCCTCGGCGGCCGACGCGCCGCCGCGCGTGTGCGGCACGGGCGCGACGTCGTGGTCGACCGCGCACTGGGCGACCAGGCTGGGCAGGTCGGCGCCGGCGAGATCGATCGGCGCGAACGGCAGCTCGGGCACGAACGCTCCGCCGCGGGTCGGCGATGCGTCGCGCCACGGTTCGGCGAGGCGCGCGCGGCGGTCGTCGTCGGTCGCGCGGCGGAAGGCGGCGGCGGTGGCGTAGGCGCGGCCGACGGCGCCGAGCGGCAGCACGCACGCGGCGTCGACGGCGATCGTCGGCGCGTCGATCGCGGCCGCCAGGCGCTGCGCCCACGCGTCGAGAAAGGGCACCGGCAGATCGTCGGTGACGACCGCCGCGGCGCGCTGCGCGAGCGTGCGCAGATGCGGACCGCGGTCGTCGGGCCGCGCGAGATGAAACGCATAGCCGATCCCGCGCGCGGCGAGATCGCGCGCGACGTCGCGCGCGCTCTCGAGAATGAACGTGTGATGGCGGTCCGAGGCGTAGGGATAGCGCTCGTCGAGGCCCTGGTACACGAAAACCGGCCGTTCGAGGGCGCGGCCGAGTTCGAGGGCGACGTCGAGCGCAGCGTTTTCGGTCGCCCGCAGCGCGCTGCGCATCCAATACAGCACGAAGCGTCCGGCGCGCGGTCGCGCCGCGGGATCGTGGCCCGGCGCGGCGACGAGGCGCGGTCGATCGGCGAGCTGCGCGGGCAGCTGGGCGAACCAGTCGGGCAGAAAGAGATCGAGGCTGGGCGCGGGCGTCGGCATCCCAAGCATTCTAGCCCGCGGTAGACTGCGCGCATGCGACCGACACCCGATCCTGTGGGTCCCGGCCAGGAATCCGTCTGGGACTATCCGCGTCCGCCCCGTCTCGAGCCCACGCCGCGCCGCATCCGCATCCAGCGCGGCGACGTCGTCCTCGTCGACACCGTGCGCGCGCTGCGCCTGCTCGAAACCAGCCATCCGCCGACCTACTACCTGCCGCCCGACGACATCGACATGGCGCGCATGCACCGCGCCGCGGGCCGCAGCAGCTTCTGCGAATGGAAGGGCCAGGCGCACTACTACGACCTGCGGCCCGACGGCGGCGACGCGATCGCGCTCGACGGCGTCGCGTGGGCCTACGCCAACCCGGTGGCGCGATTCGCGGCGCTGAAAGACCATCTCGCCTTCTATCCGCACGAGGCGCTGACCTGCCTGGTCGACGACGAGATCGCCCGTCCGCAGCCCGGCGGCTTCTACGGCGGCTGGATCACGTCGGATCTCGCCGGTCCGTTCAAGGGCTCGCCCGGCACGATGGGCTGGTGAGGCGTTGAAGATCGAGGAGGGGACGATCGCGGGCCTGTTCCGCATCGTCCCGACGCCGTTCGCCGACGACCGCGGTTCGTTCTTCCGCTACTTCTGCCGCGACACGTTCCGGTCGCACGGCATCGCCGACGTCGACTTCGTCCAGTTCAACCACTCGTTCAACCACCGGCGCGGCACGCTGCGCGGCATGCACTACCAGATGCCGCCCCACGCCGAGGCGAAGTTCATCCGCTGCGTGCGCGGCGCGGTCTACGACGTCTTCGTCGATCTGCGCCAGGGCTCGCCCAGTTTCCTGCGGTGGGACGCGCAGGAGCTCTCGGCCACCAACCACGTCATGGTGCATCTGCCGCCGGGCATCGCCCACGGCTTCATCACCCTCGAAGACGACAGCGAGCTCCTCTACCACCACTCGGCGACCTACACGCCCGAGGCCGAGCGCGGCCTGCGCTACGACGATCCGCGCCTGGCGATCGACTGGCCGCTGGCGCCGACGGTGATCTCCGAGCGCGATCTCGGTCATCCGCCGCTGGCCGACGACTTTGCGGGCCTGGCCATGCCCTAGACGTCGCGTCGCATGCAGGCCGGATTCGCATAGGCTCACGCCCATCCCAACAGCGTTCGTTGCGATGGCCCGTGCCGGGCCCGATGCATCTGCCAACCTCCCCGCCCTCCGAGGATCCGCATGCACAAGAAATACCTGTACCTCCTGCCCCTCCTGCTCATCGGCGTCGTCATCGCGGCCGCCCAAACGTCGCCCGCCCACGCCGACGCCGCGTGGACGTTCATCGTCGACCACAACAGCAAGTGCATGGACGTCGAAGGCGCCAGCATGGCCAATCGCGAACTCGTTCAGGTCTACGGCTGCCACGGGGGCGACAACCAGCGCTACACCATTCGGGGCAACCCCAGCGGCTGGGTGGAAATCATCGCCGTCCACAGCGGCAAGTGCCTGGATGTTCGGTCGGCATCGATGAGGGCAGGGCGGAATATTCAGCAGGACGTCTGCCATGGAGGCGACAACCAGCTGTGGCGCTTCGTCCCGCAGAGCAACGGCCAGTTTGTGATCGAAAACCGGAACAGTGAGCTGTGCATCGCCGCGGCGCGCACCTCCGACTGGCCCTCGCAGCGCGATCGGCTGGAGCAGCGCAGCTGCGTCGTTTTCGATCAGGACGATCACAATCGCCTGTGGACCCGCGTGCTGGCCGACTGCGGCGACGGTCAGTGCCGCTTCTCGGACGGCGAGGACATTCTCAGCTGCCCGCAGGACTGCGGCCTTGGCGGCGGCGGCTCGTCGCCCCCGCCCAGCTGCGGCGACGGTCTGTGCGCCGGCGGGGAAACCTGCTCGAGCTGCAGCATGGACTGCGGCTTCTGCCAGACGTGCGGCGACGGCCTGTGTCAGCCGGGCGAAAGCAACTGCACCTGCCCGCTCGACTGCCCCATCCCCGATCTGAGCAATCCCTCGCGAGACTGCTTCATCGATTTCCAGTAGCGCGCCGCGTCCGCGCATCGGTCGACGCGATCGGATCTTCCCCATGACGACCCCGAGGCGCCATGTACGTCGACGAGATTGAAATCGCGCTTGCGCCCGACGGGCGCGTCGAGATCGTGCGCGGCGTCTACGGACGCGGCGAAACCGAAACGCTGGACGCGGCGCAGATCGCGCCCGACACCCTGCGCGAACTCGTTGACGCGTGGCGTGCGATGCTCGTCAATCGCGAACGTGCAACGCGCGATCTCGGCGATCCGGAGGAAAGCGGCGTGCAGCCGGCGCGCGGCGCGCTTCAGGAGATCGGCGCAGCGCTCATGGCGCTGCTCGCCCCTGCCACGCTGCACGCCCCGCTGCGCGAAAACCTGGCGCACGCTCGGGCGCTCGACGCGCCGCTGCGGATCCGCCTGCGGCTGCCGTCGGACGACACGGCGAGCACCTGGCACAGCCTGCCGTGGGAGCTGCTCTACGATGAGATGCGCCACGCGCACATCGCCACCGACGTCATGACGCCGTTCGTCCGCACGTGGGCGCATGCGGCGTCGACCGCGCGGCCGCTGGCCGAGCCGCCGCTGCGGGTTCTGCTCGCCTTCCCCACGCCGACCGGCGGCCCGCCGCTGAAGATCGAGCGCGAGCGCGATCTCATCGAGCGCCGCCTCGGCGAACTCGCCGTCCCGCTCGACTGGGCGCGCGTGCCCGATCCGGTGACGCTCGACGCGCTGCAGCAGACGCTGATCGCACATCGGCCGCACGTCGTCCACATCGGCGGGCACGGGGCCTTTGACGACGACGGCGTCGGCGGCGTCGACTTCGTCGGTGACGACGGCGCCAGCGATCGCGTCACCGGCGCGCGGCTCGCGGCCTGCCTGCGCGACGCGCGTCAGCCGACCGCGCTGATCGTGCTCAACGTCTGCCGCACGAGCGCGCTCGAAGCGCTCGACGATCCGCCCTTTCACGCCGTCGCCGGCGCGCTGATCGCCGCCGGGCACAACGCGGTCATCGCCATGAACGGACCGATCGTCGACGGCGCGGCGGTCGCGTTCAGCGGCGCGCTCTATGACCGCCTCGCCGGCGGCGACGCGATCGACCAGGCCGTCAACACCGCCCGCAACCGCCTGCTGCTGCGCAACGATCCGCAGCCCTGGTGGGCCGTGCCCGCGCTTCACCTGCGCAGCGACGACGCCGGCCTGATCCGCCCCGCGGCCGCTGCGCCGTCCGGCGACGGCGCAGCCGCGCGCAAAATCCACGACGTCAGCACGCTCGTGGCGCAGAAAACGCGCGACTTCATCGGTCGGCAGTTCGTCTTCGAGGCGGTCGACGACTTCCTCGCCAGCGACGGCGGCTGCTTCGTGCTCACCGGCGATCCGGGCATCGGCAAGACCACCTTCCTCGCCGAGCTGCTGCGCCAGCGCCGCTACGCGCATCACTTCAACGTCCACGAGTCGCGCCACGCCAGCACCGCGGCCCATGCGCTGTCGAACCTCTGCGCGCAGGTGATCGTCGATCATCACCTGCCCTACGCCCAGCTGCCCAACGACGCCGAGCGCGGCTGGGACCGTCTGCTCGCGCTGATCGAAGAAGCGCAGCAGCGGCAGATGCGCGAGAACAACACCCGAGACATCGTGCTGCTGATCGACGCGCTCGACGAGGCCGCTCAGGCGCCCAGCGCGGGCGACAACGTGCTCGATCTCCCGCGTACGCTGCCTGCACACGTCTACCTCGTCATGAGCCGGCGCAACGACCGCGCGGTTCAGCTGCGCTTCGACGGTCGTCATCGACCGTTCGAACTTCGTCACGACGCACCGGAGAACCTCGCGGACGTCGCCGATTTCGTCCGCGGCGCCGCGGCGCGACCGGGGATCGCGACCTACCGCCGGCAGCACGGCATGACGACCGTCGCCTTCGTCGAGCAGCTGGTCGCGCGCAGCGAAGGCAATTTCATGTACCTGCACCACGTGCTGCTCGAACTCGAAGACGGGCTCTACCAGCTGACGGCCCCCGAGGCGCTGCCGCAGGGCCTCATCGGTTACTACAACGATCACTGGCAGCGGCTGCGCCAGCGCAGCGGCGACGACTGGTTCGGTCTCGCACTGCCCGTTCTGGCGATCGTGACGATGGCCAGAGAACCGCTGTCGATCGACTTCATTGCGGGCACGCTCCGCCGCGCCGACGACATCGACGTGCGCCCCGGCCAGATCGCTCACGCGCTCGGCCAATGGCGGCAATTCCTCCACGTCGCTTCTGACAAGAGCGCGCCCAGCGTCAAGCGCTATCGGCTCTACCACGGCAGCTTTCACGATTTCGTCCACGCGAAGGACGAGGTGCAGGCCGAGCGCGTGGCGCTGGCGCGGGCGCGTCGCAGCATCCTCGACTACGTACGCAGCATGTACCTCCGATCGAAGAAACGCGCCGATTAGCGATCAGCGCCCACGCCGCTGAGATCGCGCCCGCGCCCGAGCGCCTGGCGCAGACGATCCCACGCCGCAGGATCATCGAGCTGCCCGGGGGTCCCGAGGGCGTGATGCCAGTAGAGGCGCAGCGCGCGTTCGAGCGCATCCGGTCCGGCGCGACCCGCGTCGATGATCGCCTGCTCCATCGCGCGCCGGGTCAGCGGCGGATCGCGTCGCAGTCTGCGCAGCAGCGGCTCGGCCGCGGGATCGGCCGGATCGATCGCGCCGCGCGCGATCGCCTGCTGCCACAGCCGGGCATCGTCGCGGGTCGCCGACGACGTTCGCAGCCGCATCGGCAGCTCGACCGCGCTGCGGCTGGCGAGCTTCGTCACCGCGGCACCTGCATCGAAAGAGGTCGCCCGGCTGCGCTGCGTCAACCAAGCCATGCGCTCCAGCAGGTCGTCGCGCGCTGCGCCGGGTGGAACGCGATTTTCCAACTGCGCAAAGGCGCGCGCGGGCGCATGCGGCGTCAGCAGAACGAGCGCAGCGCCCGTCCATTCGTCGTCGTCGCGCTCCGCTGGCGCAGCATGCATCGCGAGCATCTCAGCCCGCGCGTCGGGCGCAGCGTGGCAGAGCGCGCGCAGCGCCCGCCAGCGCGCATCCGCGGCATGGGCGCCGCGACCCGCCACGCGCGTGACCAGCGCATCGAACCCATCCGCGACCGTCGCAGCGCGGCGACCGCTGAACCAAGACCGAGCGTTCGGCGCATGCCTCGCCCATGCCGCATCGCCCACGACGGCTTCGGCGCCGGCGATCAGCAGCGGCCAGAGACGCACGCACGGCAGCCACGGAACCGCAGCGTCGTCGGAGACCGTGACGCCCGGCGTGGTCGGCCACGCGACGGTCAGCTGAACCAGCGCGCGCATCAGACGGGCGATCGCGCGCGTCGCCTGGCGTCCCGTCGTGTCGCGATCGGTCGCCAGCGCGTCGAAGATCGCGATCACCACCTGGGCGATGGCGTCGAGCCGCGCGCGCGTCGGCAGCGCCCGCATCTGGACACTCTGATAGGCGGCTTCGATCGCTTCGTCGATGCGCTTGGTGATCGCGAACAAGCCGCCGATCTCGACCAAGCGCGGCAGCAAATCGAGCATGCGCGCCCGGCTCGAGAGGACAAACGCCCGCTGCACGCGCGTGACCACGCGCTCACCGTCCGCCATGTCCAGCCAGGTTGCGTGCTCGTCGACCAGGGCACGCCGCGCATGACGCAGCAGCGCGAGCTGACGGATCGGCTCGTCGCGCACGTGCGTGACCAGACGATCCACGTCGCGATCGTCGCCGACGAGCAGGCGCATGGCTTCGAGCTCGTCGATCACCCGCGTACTGGCAAAGACGGCCCGCAGCAGCGGCGCATACGGTTCATCCTCGTGCGACCAAGCGATCGTTCCTGCGCGCGCGAGATCGCGCCGCAGCGAGAGCAGTGCCATCGTCCGCGCGTGGCGGTCCGGATCGAGGAGCAGCAGTAGTTTCTCGCCCCGGCGCGGGCACGTCACCGTGCCCCCATGGCGATCGATGAGCTGATCCCATTCCTCGCGCAGGAGACGACGTCGGATCGCGGCCAGCCGTTCGACGAATGCCACGCCGTCGAACGACGCATGGGCGCCTTCGAGCTGACCACACAGCAGGTTCTCGAGCAGTCGGCGGCGCACCGACAAGGATTCGACCTCGTTCTCGCTCACCACCAGCGCGAGCGACTCGGCGTCGTCGATCAGCGCGTCGATCACCGCGGGCACCTCGACGCGTGCCGCAACGTCGAGCAAACGCGCTTCCGATGGCACGTCCGTGAACACCCGCCGGAGCGTGATCGGCAGTCCCGCGGGATCGAGCCGCTGCGCGACGTCGAACAGGCGCAGCAAGTCGTCGGTCGACGGCGCGACGACGTGCACGCTGGCGAGAATCGTCGACAGCCAGCGACGCGCGTGCGACGCCGCATCCTCGGCAAGCGCGGCGGCCAGGTGAATCGCAAGGCGCAGCCAGCGAGCAGGATCCAGATCGACCTCGGGGGCGAGCGCCGATGTGACGCGCGTGCGCATCTCGGCATCGAGCCCACGCGGCGCACCCCGGGCTGCGATCAGCGTCCAGATGGCGCCGGCAGCCGGATCCTTCGCGAGATGATCGGGCATGGCTTCGGGCCACGCGGCGACCAAACGCCGCGCCTGCCACAGAAGGTCCACACACGCCGGGATCGTCATCTGCTGCGCGCGCGCGACATCGAGCAGACCGTCCGCGTCGGGCAGCGCCGACGATTCGTCCACCGCGCGCGCATACACCGCGGCCCACAGCGGCCAGCCGATCGCGGGCCTGCGACGCGCGACGTCCGCGAGCCAGTGGGGCAGATGATCGCGACGACGCCGGCGCGCATGCGCGACAAGCGCATCGGCGAGACCCGCGATCGCACCCGGATCGACGCGCACGACGTGCTCGATCATGTGCGGATGCGCGAGCGCGTCGCGATCGAGCAGCGCAAGCGCGGCGGCGGCGTGCAGCGTCGGCCACGAACCGAGCGTTTCGTCGAATAAGGCATCGGTCTTCGAGGACAGCTCCGCGCCCACCGCACGAACGACGATCGCCATCGAATCGACGGCGTAGGCCGGGCATCCCGCTTTGACCCAGGTGTCGAAGGTCTCGATCGCACGCACGCGCCAACGGGCGCACCGATCATCGCGATCGTGGACGCGCAGCGCCAGCGCGTAGGCGCGGCCCGATGCGTACGGATCGACGATCTGCTCAACGAGCGCCTCGATGGCGGGCGACCACGGCACCTGCGCAATCACGTCGAGCAGCCCGGTCTCGGCGAGCGCGTCGCCGAGGCGCATGATGTTCAGCAGCGAAGCGGCGCAGGTCACGAAGCGTTCGGCGTCACCGAGACGCTGCGCGGCCGGCAGCGCGACGTCCTGCAAGACGCGCGCGGGCGCTTTCAGACTCTGGGTGTAACGGGCCTGCTCGGCCACGTAGCCTTCGTCCAGGCAGGCGACCAGGCCGCTGTCGTCGCCGCTGGCGGCCAATTCGTCGAGATAGACGGCGAAGTAGTAGTCGAGCGCCTCGCGCTGAAGGCGCTGCGTGTCGGGATCGACCGCGCCGTCCGGCGGTGTCGGTGTTTGCGTCATGCGTCGACGACGCCGGAAGCGCGTGGAGACCGCAGCAGCCAAAGCGGCCAGACCAGACCACTCAGCGGCACGAGCACAGCCACGCACATCGCCATCACGCGGCGCTTCGTCGCCCAGCTCACGGACGGATCGCGCAGGTCGCCCGGTCGCCGCGGCTTCAGCACCCACGGCAGCGCACGCGCGAGACCGAACGGTGTGAGCAGCGCCAGGGCAGCGCTCAGCGCCAGCAGAAGCGAATCGATCGTGATGCCCGGAACGAGCAGCTGCTGTGCGCCCAATTCACGGATCCCGAAGATCACGCTGACCAGAAACGCGATCGGTATCCAAAACGCGGTGCGCAGCCGGAGAGAGCGCGACGGTCGCAGACCCGAAACCATGATGGCCACGCCGGCGATCGAGGCCGCAAGCAGGCTCGACTGCAGCAGCAGCGTGCCGAACGACCCGTTCGACGGCTGCGGCAGACGCCAGCCCAGCAGACCGCCGAGCAGGAAGATGGCCAAACCGAAGCCGGCCTGGGCGAACATGCGAGCCCGCCGCGGCGTCCGCTGCGCGCTCCGGCGCGGTGTGAACGTTTCAATGAACGTATCCGTCAGCCAGGTCAGACAGAGCAGGGCAAGCAGCGCCACGAGTGCAAGGCCTGTACGCCCTCCCTGCGCGAGCCACGGCGTTGCCCATCCAGCCAGCAAGCAGCCCACGAGCATGCCCTCCCCCGCAAGACGCACGCGCTGCACGCGCACGATCGACTGAAGCACTGCCTGCCGACGATCGAGCTGGGTCTGGACGTCTCCGGGATATTCGAACGCATCGGGTCGGCGGCGGTTGAGAAAACGACCGAGGACGTCGGCGCCCTGCCACGTTCGGTGGACGAACAGCTTGCTTCGGCGCACGTCGCTTGCCGCTGCGGTTCCGACGCACGCCATCATCCCGGGCAGCAAGGGCAGCCACGTCAGCGGCAGCGCGAGCACGCGCAGAACGCGCGCGGTCGCGGGGCGTACGCGGCCGCGCAGCATGTGCTGCAGATAGAGATCGAACAGGACCATGTTGAGCCCGTGCAGAACACCAAACGCGATCCACACGGGAAACATCGCCCAGCCGCCGATCTGTGCCGCCCATGCGGCCAGCCAGTTCATGACCATGAGGGTGGCGACGATGCCTCCAAACAGCACCCAAGCCGTGCCATACAACGTGTCCAGCCACGCGCGGCGCGACCATCCCGGAACCGCGCGGCTGGGATGGCGCACAGGCGCCGGTGCGGCATCCACGCCGGCTGCGCGCGACGGATGACGGTGCCACCGCCACGCAACGAACATCGTTCCGACAATCGGCACGGCGCGCGTCAGACGCCCGAAGCGGTCCAGCCACGTTCGGGGCTCGCGCGCATCCACGACTGCCTGCGGACGCAGCCACATCGCGTGCAGCGTGCACGCGATGGCGTAGATCAACCCGACGACCGCGCCCGGCAGGTTTGCCCCCCAGTCGATGCCGGGCGCGAGCGCCCAGCCAGTGGTGAGCAGCGGCAGATGCGGTTCGTAGATCAGCGTGTCGAGCGGCAGAACGGCGACGAGCGAAAAGATGATCGATGCCATCGCCCAGCTTTCGATGCTGCGGCCCCGTGGCCGCTGGCTGACCACGCCGAGAACGCGCCGGTAGGCACGCCGATACAGCGCGCTGACGCGCGTGCCGTCCTCGCTGTGCGCGTCGTCGAGCGCAGCGATCGCGGCGACCGCTTCGGCTTCCCGGCCGCTTACGGCCCCGCCGTCCACGCGCTCAGATCCGCCGACTCGAAGCCGTCCGAGAACACGAACGGCCGCCGGTTCAGGAACACCAGGAGCGACGGATCGCCCGAGAGGCCGATGGCGAGATCGGCGAAGCCGTCGCCGTTGACGTCGCCGAAAGCGAGCGCGTTGCCGACGCTCGGGGCGTCGTACGACCAGCTCGGCGACGCGTCGAGGACGCCGTCGCGGTTCAGGTAGATGTTCGTCACGCCGTTCGAGAAGTGGATCTCCGCCAGGTCGAGATCGCCGTCGCCGTCGACGTCGTGCAGCTTCAGATCCTGCTGGCCGAAGAACGTCGCCTGCGACGTCCACGTGCGGGTGAAACCGCCGATGCCGTCGCCGTCGTAGCGCTCGGTCGGGTCGTGGCCGAGCGCCAGATCGACATCGTCGTCGCCGTCGAGATCGCCGAGCGCGATGCCGCGGTCGGTGTCGGTGTCGCCGGTGGTCCAGAACGGGCTCAGCTCGAGCGTGCCCGCGCCGTCGTTGCGGTAGATGCCGCTCTCGAAATTCGCCCACTTCGCCACCGCCACGTCGGGCCATTCGTCGCCCGTGACGTCGGCGCAGGCGAGGAAGTTCTGGATCGACGACTCCGCCGACTGCCACGACGGCGCGGTTTCGAGCACGCCGTCGACGTTGTCGTACACCCGCATCGGCCGGAACGGGTCGCTCTGGCCGAAGCCCTGCGCGGTGGTGATCAGCTCGGGGTAGCCGTCGCGGTCGAGATCGCAGAACAGGCCCGAGGTTTCCCAGGTCGCGCCGCCGCCGGCCGCCCAGCCGGGCTGGGTCGACGGGCCGGTCGGGCCGCCCGCGTAGAGGCGCGAGGCCGCGTTGCTCGCCACGAAGAGATCGAGATACGGATCGTCGTCGATGAACGCCGCCTGCACGTCGCCGTTCGAGATCTGATCGACCGAGATCCACGACGGATCGTCCTCGAGCGCCTCGCCGACGTTGCGGTAGATCAGATTGCGCCAGTCGTCGTAGGGCGGAAAGCTGTTGCTGCTGAAGCACACCGCCACCAGGTCGTCGCGCTGGTCGCCGTCGACGTCGGTCAAGAGGACGCCGCCGATCTGACGGCGCAGCGTATTCGACCAGTCGGGCGCGTCGCCGTAGGGCGCGTCGCCCGTCGGTACGCCGCCCGAGCCGACCAGCGCGCGCGCGGCGGCGATCGGATCGGGCGTCCAGACCGCGGTCTCGGCGCCGTCTTTGGAGATTTCGATGCGATCGGCTTCGATGCGATCGGCCTCGAGGCGATCGGCCTCGGCCAGCGCGCGCGGCGCCAGCAGGGCGAGCAGCGCGAGCGCCAGCAGCAGCGCGGACGGCAGCGCGATCCGCCCGTCTCGGTATGCGGTCAGGGAAACAGCGCGCGGCAAACGCGGTGGACGACGACGCATGGCGACACCTCTCGTGGACCCGATGGATCAAGCCGAACATGGGCGGAACGCCGTGCTTCCTGGACGAAGCAGTCGGCTTCATGAGCGAAACAACGGCCTTCGAGGCTACCAGGTCGGCGCGCGGCGGTAGGATACGCCCGCCATGCCGACCGCTCGCCCGCACGCCGACGCCGATCGACCCCGTCCGCCGCTCGACGACTTCGAAATCGCCCTCGGTCATCGCTTCCGCGATCGCACGCTGCTGATGCGCGCCCTCACCCACCGCTCGTACAGCAACGAGCGCGGACTGGGCGACCGCAGCCACTACGAGCGCCTGGAGTTTCTCGGCGACGCCGTGCTCGGCCTGGCGACCGCGCACTGGCTCTTCACCCGCTTTCCGGAGCAGGCCGAAGGCATGCTCGCCAAGCGCAAGAGCGTCCTGGTCAGCGCCAAGACGCTCGCCAGCGAGGCCAAGCGCCTGGCGCTCGGCCGCTACCTGCGCCTGGGCGTCGGCGAGGCACGCTCGGGCGGCCACGCCAAGGCGTCGATCCTCGCCGACGCGATGGAGGCCGTGCTCGGCGCGGTCTATCTCGACGGCGGCTTCGCCGC
>JBCCOR010000018.1:0-17794 GCA_039025295.1 Acidobacteriota bacterium | reverse complement strand
CGCGGGCGTCGATCGACTGGCTGATCGCGCGCGGCACGGCCGGCGAACAGGCCGACGCGCGCGCGGTCGCGGCGTGGCTCGACGGCGTCGACACCGGCGACGGCGATCCGCACGCGCTGCGCATCGCGGCGCTGCGCGCGGTCGCGACCGACGGCGACATCGACGTCGACGCGGCGCGCGCGCAGCTCGAGCGCGCCCTGGCGGCCGACGGTGCCGGCCAGCTGCGTCCGCTGGCGCAGGCCGACCGCCACATCCTGGCGGGCATCGCCGCGGCCCTCGGCCTCGACGACGAAGCGGCGGCGCTCAACGCCCAGGCCGCGGCCGCCAAGCCGACCACCCTGGTCGGCACCCTGCTGCGGCAGCGCGCCGGCGGCTGACGCGACCGGGTCGCGCAGACCGGACCACGCGACCGGGCCACGCTGGCCGGGCCACGCTGGCCGGGCCACGCTGGCCGGGCCACGCTGGCCTCAGTCGTCGTCGCGGGCCGCGTGGCCGCCGAACTGATGGCGCATGGCCGACAGCAGGCGGTCGGCGAACGGCTCCTCGTCGCGCGAGCGGAAGCGCATCTGCAGCGCGGCCGTGATCACCGGAATGGCGCGGTTGAGATCGATCGATTCGATCACCGTCCAGCGGCCTTCGCCGGAGTCGGCCACCTGAGCGGTGATGCCGTCGAGAGTGGGATTGTCGTCGAGCGCGCGGGCGATCAGGTCGAGCAGCCACGAGCGCACGACGCTGCCCGAGCGCCAGATCTCCGCCACCTGGTGCAGATCGAGATCGAAGTCGGTCTTGGCGCGCAGCAGGTCGAAGCCTTCGGCGTAGGCCTGCATCATGCCGTACTCGATGCCGTTGTGGATCATCTTGACGTAGTGGCCCGCGCCCGACGGCCCGACGTGCCCCCAGCCGCGATCCGGCGCGGGCGCGAGGGTTTCGAGCGCGGGTCGCAGCCGCGCGACGGCGTCGTCGCTGCCGCCGACCATCATGCTGTAGCCCTCGGTGCGTCCCCAGACGCCGCCGCTGGTGCCGACGTCGACCAGGTGCAGACCGCGCGCCGCGACCCGCGCGGCCAGCGCGCGCGTGTCGCGGTAGTTGCTGTTGCCGCCGTCGACGATCAGATCGTCGGCGTCGAGGGCGTCGAGCAGCGTGTCGACGGTCTGCTCGGTCGCCGCGCCGGCCGGCACCATCACCCACACGGCGCGCGGCGCCGGCAGCTGGCGCGCGACGTCGGCGAGGGATTCAGCGGCGACCGCGCCGGCATCGACGGCCCGCGCCACCGCCGCGGGATCAAGATCGAAGGCGACGACGCGATGCCCGTCCTCGAGCAGCCGCATCACCATATTGGCCCCCATCTTGCCGAGGCCGATCATCGCGATATCCATGGAAATCTCCGGGTCGATCGATCGTGTCGTCCCCGGCGCGCGCCAGGGCTTCGATGCATGGTACCCGCAGGATGGCACCCTCCAGCACAGCCGATGCGGTCAAGCTGTGACGCTCATGGCTGCAAACGATGCGCTTCAATCCTCGCCCGCGAGCCTCAGCGCAGCCTGCCGCGTGGCGGGCGCCAACCAAAATCCGAGCGCCTGCAGACGATCCAGAATCGGCCGCACTGCGTTCAGGTGACCGACGGTCTTGGCCTTGAGCAGTACGCCGAGTGTTCCTGTGAAAGCAACATTGAGATGCCTGGCGAAATGACGGGCCAAACGGTCGTCGAGCAAGGCGAGCGAGCCGGCTCGGCCCGCGGCCAATGCCAGCACCTCGCGCTCGCCCGGGCCGAGATCCACGGCCAAAGACAAAACATCGCGATGAGGTGCGGCAACCGTCCGTATCCACGGCAGACGATCGGGATCGGGCAGCACAACGCCCCGCTGTCGACCGACATCGAGTTCCGCGACGACAGCCTCGGGAACGAGGATCGAGCCGTACAACTGCGGCAGCAGTTCGAGACAGCCTGTCTGATGGAGGTATTGAAGCGGCGAGGTGTCGGCGATCACCTCGTCAGGCACGCTCGAGATCCTCTCGCAGCTCGTCTTCCGTCAGCTCGAAGGTCGCGACGCCGTAGTCCGCCAGCTTGGTCAAAAAGAGCGGCAGCGGCAGGCCGGCCAGGGCAGCCGCTGCGCCCGACGACAGGCGACCGATCTCATAGAGCTTGACCGCCGCGGCGAGCCGCAGTTCGGCAGCCATCGCCTCCGGTGCGAGCTTGAGCGCCAGCGCGGACTCGTCCGGGATCGACAGGGTGATTTCACGCATGGCTCGCCTCCGTGCGGACCGCTGTGGCCCGGCGATCGGGCCCGCGCTGGATGGTTGCTGATCGTCACGGACGATCGCTCATCAATCTACCAGCTTGCGCCGCGACGACGGCCGCGCCGCGTCAATCGAAGAGCTGGGCGACGCCGGTGATGTTGTCGTCGCCGAAGCCGCGGGCGATCGCGTCGGCGTAGACGGCGCGGACGGCGGCGACGGTCGGGAGCGGGCTGCCGGCCGCGTCGGCCTCGGCGACGGCGTAGCCGAGATCCTTCTCGACCAGCGCGATCGGGAAAAGCGGCGCAAAGGCACGCTGGCTGATCAGGCCGGCGATGCCGCGCATCGCGGGGCTGACGATCGGCAGGCTGCCGAGCACGTCGAGGGCCGTGGCGCGATCGACCTCGGCGCGGTCGAGCCAGCCGAGCAGCTCGCCGAGCGCCGCCACCTGGGCGCCGAAGAGGGCGTTGGCGACCAGCTTCATCGTCATGCCGTGGCCGATCGGACCGACGTGATGCAGCGCGCCGCCGAGCGCCTCGAGAATCGGCCGCGCCCGGTCGACCGCCGCGGTCTCGCCGCCGACCAGATGAATCAGCTGGCGCGCGTCGGCCTGCGGCCGCGAGCCGAGAACCGGGGCGTCGAGGAACGCGGCGCCGCTGTGGTTGGCGATTTCGGCGGCGAGTGAACGCGTCCAGCCGACGGTGAGCGTGCTCGACGCGATGGCGAGCGCCCGGGCGTCGAGCGCAGCGAGCGCGCCCGTGTCGGGATCGCACCACACGGCGCGCGAGGCGTCGTCGTCGCGCACCATGGCGATCACGACCTCGGCGCCCGCGACGGCCGCGCGCGGCGTGGCGGCGGCGCGCGCGCCACGCTCGACCAGCGGCGCGGTGCGCGCCGCCGTGCGGTTGTAGACGGTGACGGCGTGGCCGTCCTCGAGCAGATGCTGCGCCATGCGGACGCCCATGGCGCCGAGGCCGAGCCAGGCGATGTGAGTCATCGAAAATCTCCTGCGGATCGGGCGGCGTCGGCCGCCGGTCGAATCGAATCCGCGCACCGCGCGTGCGGCGGACGATGCCAACCCTACGCCGTGCAGATTGCGCAGGACAGACGCCTACGCGCAGGAGATTCGTGCACGAAGCGCACGAGCGACCGGCGGCCTGTCGCCGCCAGGAAAGGCGCAGATCGCCTACGGAGTAACAGAAGACCACGCAGAGACATCACCGCTTTCGAAGCCGTCGTCGAAGAAGCCTCGGATCGTCGTCCTATCCCAAAGAATATCTTGGCTGAGCGTGATGATGAGAGGGCCAGGAAGCTCGGGGATGACACGAAGATGTCGCGCAAGCATCGGAGCCTGTGGAAATGCATACTCAACCGTCGCACGGCATGCAGCGATGGTACCCATATCCATGAAGCTTCCCAGCGCAATGATGACATCTGCCTGATCACAAGACTCGACATAACGCAGTTCGACGGTGTAATCATCCGAAGTCCCTGCTGTTTGATCGACCCCTGTCCGCGCCATCTCAAGCATGTTGACCTCGTCTGCAGTCAGAGCCACTTTTATTTCCCCTTCCACCTGCCGACTGTACATCACCGACTGCGTATCGGGTAAGCCGAGAGCTTGACTCACACGCTTGTTCGCATTCGCTGCCCAGCTGTGCCCTGCGGGAAGATTGGTCAAAACAGAGCGCGAAAATGTCTGGCTGTCGATCACCGTCCCATCGATCGCGAACGGATTGTTGTCCATTCTTCGGAACCAGTGCACGGATTCTGGAATCGCTCCGCCTCCGCGCTGTTGAATATCATCCAGCGTACCCCGCAGAAAGTCAGGGCCTGCGCGAATGCCGTTCGGCGGATTGGCCACGTCCCAAGAGCGCGTAAAGCTCGTCGGTTCCCAAACGCCGTCACCGGCAGCATCCCAGTTCCGATCTGGATGATCAAGACCGAGCGGGCAATGGCCCAGCTCGTGCAACAAAGTCGTCTCAGCGTGTGCAATCGTAAGCCCTTCCGAACCATCTTCCCAGAGCTTACACCCTATGCAGTTTCCGATCGTGGGTATCAGCGCATTCCACGTAGCCATCGCACGCTGCAGAGGACCAATAAAACGCCCACTCCCTTTCAGCACGCAAATGTCGTATGAAAGTGCACCGCCACTACCGTCAAACCCAGGCGGATGGGTTATGGCAAACGGACGAACCGGACACGGCGGATTCGGCATGCAATCATCGACAGGAAACGGCTCACAGTCGCCCATTGTCGAGCAGAACGCTGTGCCAAGAAACACACCTGCGTTTGCGTACGAAACGCTCGTCAGAAAGACAATGAGTGCCAGCGCAATCTTACCCATTGGCTTTCTCTTCCATCGACCTGGCGTAAGCGCTCAATTTCATTCCGAGTTCAGCAACGGCCTGAAAAACTGGGACACCAGGAAAGCGCCTCGCTAAAGAAGAAGGATTACGCACGACAACGTTTTTTGAAGCTTCTATCCACTCTTCTCCTGGGGAAGTACGATATCGATCGAGGTGCAAATCGATCTGTATCGCGCCGCCATGGCTACTCATACCCTGCCGCTCTTGCATACTCCACGCCTCGTGATCATGTTCGATGAACCCAGCCTCGACCAGGCGACCAATCAATCCAGTCATATCAGCATCAGACAACATCATCTCGCGCTCTTTCTCAACTTTGCTGTCAACCGCGCTGATGTACTGCAAATTCAATCGGCCATCGGGATAAAGCCTGTAAACCCAATATGTCAGACTGGTCTGACTGGTGACCCTAGCAGTCAAGATCTCTACCGTCGGATCGAACGCCAACGTGTATTCACGCTCCAGCGCTTCCGTCGCACGAACGCCCGGTTGCCACTGCGACCACAGGACAAGCGCTCCAGCAAGAGCCACTAGAAAAACGAGCAATCTCTTCTTCATTTGAACCATCTCCTCTCAGCAATCTCATTGCAGCAGCCAGCAGCTCAGCACCGGCAGCTGAATAGACTATTCCATGAGGATGTCGGTTCCCAGGCGCGGCAGCGATACGAACGGCGCCTCGGGCCTGTAGCCCGCTCTCTCTAGGCCGCGGGGCCTATCCCACCCACTCCGCCGCGATCGCCGCGTGCACCGCCTCGCGCAGGTCCGCCGGCGCGTAGACGCGGAAGCGGTTGATGCGCGACAGATGGCGGATGAAGTCGCTGGCCTCGGTCATCTTGACCTGGCTGTCGTCGCGGCGACGCACCCACACCGGCGTTTCGCTGAACTGATGCGGATTCTTCGATGAATGGTCGACCAGCAGGCGCTCCTCGCCGAAGCGCGCGCGCAGCGCCGGCAGCAGCGCACGGAAAGCCTCGACCTGCGGCGGCGTCAGATGCTCGTCGGTCTCGAACGCCAGGCGGAAGCGCTTGCGCGCCACGATCGCCCGCGCGTGCGGGTTGTCCGACGCGCGCATCGCCGCCCACACGCTGACGTCGTCCTGCTCGAGGAACGCCTCGGGCGCACTCGGCCAGCGATGCCCGACCTCGCGCAGCCATTCGTTGAGATGCAGCTCCATGATCTTGCCGGTGTCGTTGAAATACACCTGCGTGAACATGTAGTAGCGCGCCATCACCATCGCCTCGAGCGCGTGCAGACCGCCCATGTGGACGCCGACCGACCAGCCGCGATCGGGATCGTCGATCGGCACCAGCGTGTCGAGCAGGCGCTCGAGATCGAAGCTGCCGTATTGCACGCCGCAGTAAAGGCTGTCGCGCAGCAGATAGTCCATCTTGTCGACGTCGAGCGGACTCGTGATGATCGACGACAGCAGCCGCTCGACCCCCTCGCCCTCTTTACGCAGCACCCGCACCACCGCGTCGACCGTGACGCCGTCGCCGTGGCTGTCGAAGATCCGACGCAGCTCGTCGCTGCGCAGCAGGCGCGCGGTCATCGCCTCGTGGTCGATGGCCTCGTCGAAGAGATCCTCGGCGCTGTGGCTGAAGGGCGCGTGGCCGATGTCGTGCAAGAGCGCGGCGGCACGCACCAGCCGACGCGGCAGCGCGCGCGGCGACGGATCGAACGCATCCGGCGGTGCGTTGCGCACCAGCGCGTCGTAGAGCCGCCCGGCGAGATGCATGGTGCCGAGGGTGTGGCTGAAGCGGCTGTGCTCGGCGCCAGGGAATACCAGGAACGTCAGACCGAGCTGGCGGATGAAGCGCAGGCGCTGGAGCGGACGGCTGCGCAGCAGCGCGCTCTCGAAGTCGTCGGCGCGGATGAAGCCGTGGATGGGATCGCGGATCGACAGCATCGACGTCGTCTCCTCTAGGTCGTCGCGCCGATCGCGACGAAGGTCACGTCGGGAATCGGCCGATCGGTGCGCCAGGCGAGCAGCTCGACGCGGTCGTCCGCCGCGGCCGGCAGCGCGGCCAGGTGCGCGGCGACGGTGCGGCCGGTCGACGGCATCGACCACGTCGGCGCGACGTCGGCGAGCGGCGCCAGCGCGAAGCGGCGCTGGGCGAGGGCCGGATGCGGCAGCGCCAGCCACGACGCCGACGCATCCGCGGGATCGGCGCGCCGCGTGTCGCCCCAGAGCAGCAGATCGACGTCGAGCGGACGCGGACCGTCGCGCGGACCGCGGCAGCGGCCGGCAGCGCGCTCGAGCGCTTTGGCGGTGATCAGCAGTCGATCAGGGGTCCACGCGTCGCACGATAGATCGGCGACGGCGGCGGTGTTGAGAAAGTCGGGCTGATCGCGCAGCGCGGGGTCCGACGTCGGCCGTACGATCGGCGCGGTGCGGTAGAGGCCGCCCACCCGCAGCGGCCCGAGCGTCTCGGCCAGCCGGGCCAGCGCCGTGGTCAGGTGGGCGTAGGCGTCGGGCGCGTTGCTGCCCAGACCGAGCGCCACGCGCACGCGGGTCGTCGCCGCTGCGGCCGCAGACCGATCAGTCGTCGAGATCGTCGTCGTCCTCGTCGAGATCGTCGGCGTCGTCGCCGTCGATCTCGAGGTCCTCGGCCAGCTCGTCGAGCGCCTCACCGTCGTCATCGTCGCCGTCCGCGGATTCGGGCTCGGGTTCGGGCTCAGGTTTGGGCGCCGGCTTGGACGTCTTGGTTTTGCGCGCGGGCGGCACGCCGACCGAGGCGCTGGCCTCGGCGCTGTCGTCGTCGCGCTGATCGGCGCCGCAGTTCGGACAGATCGGTGCGGGCTTGCCCATGTCGTAGAACTTGGTGCCGCACGCGTAGCAGATGTACCGGGTACCGAGGGTTCGACGGGCGGTTTTCTCTGCCATGGTTCGATTCGCCTGGAAACCTTGGACGCTACGGGCGGCACCCGCCGCGCAGCAGGATCGTCGTACACGGCGCGACGTTACGGGCCCGAAACGAGTTGGAAGTGCGCCGATAGCTGCTGGAAACGGCTGGAAGGTAGCACCGGCGCCGAGGTGTGTCAACCGCGCAGAAGATGCGCGATGGGCCGCGGACGATGCCCGCGCTTGCCGAGGGATTTTCGCCCGCGGTACCATCAGCAGATGCGCTGGTTCTCCACATCATCTTCACGTCGCTCATCCGCTTCCTTCCGCGCGCGCGCCGGACTCCTCGCCGCGCTCGTCCTGCTGCTCGCATCGACCGCCGTCGCGCGCGACGGCGACGGCGCACACGCAGCCGCCGAAACCCGCGATCCGTCGGCCGACGGCCTGTCCGCCGACGAGCGCGTCACCGTGCTGCTGGCGCGCATCGACCAGGCCCAGGCCGCGGTCGAGAGCCTCGAAGTGCGCTTCGTGCAGCGCAAGGAGAGCGCGCTGCTGCTGGCACCGGAAGAGGCCCGCGGTCGCCTGCTCTTCCGCGCCCCCGACCGCGTGCGCTGGACCTTCGACGAGCCGAACGCGGTCGACATGGTGATCCGCGACGACGAGATGCTCACCTGGTACCGCGATCTCGGCACCGCCGAGCGCATCCAGGTCGGCAAGCAGTCCGAGCGCATCATGCAGTTCATGGGCGCCACCCAGCCGCTCGACCAGCTCAAGCGCTACTTCGACCTCCGCACCGCGTTTCCGAAAGAAGAACGTCCTTACCGCATCGAGCTGACGCCGCGCTTCTCGCGCGTCGCCAAGCGCATCGCCGGCATGACGCTGTGGTTCGATCGCGAGCGCTTCCTGCCGGTCCAGATCCGCTACGAGGAACCCGACGGCAGCGTCACCGAGTACCACTTCGAGGACTTCGAACTCAACAACGCGGTCGCCGACGAGCGCTTCGAGCTCGATCTGCCCGCCGACGTCGACGTGCGCACGATCGATCTCGACCGCACCGCTGCCCCCTAGCGCCGCCGCCGACGCGCGGCCCAATCGCGCGCGCCCCCTGCCACATCCATCCCGGCCCGCGCGCCGATCGACCCCGCCATGTCTTCGTTTTCCTTCGAGGTTCTCGCCACCGCCGGGCGCGCCCGACGCGGCCGCCTGACCACGCCCCACGGCGTCATCGAAACCCCAGCGTTCATGCCCGTCGGCACGCTCGGCGCGGTCAAGGGCCTGGGCGCGACCGCGCTGCGCGCGGCCGGCGCGCAGGTCATGCTGTCGAACCTCTACCACCTGACCCTGCGGCCGGGCATCGACGTGATCGAAGACGTCGGCGGCCTGCACGCCTTCACCGGCTGGCGCCATCCGATCCTCACCGACAGCGGCGGCTACCAGGTGTTCAGCCTGGCGCACCGTCGCAAGCTCGACGCCGGCGGGGTCGTCTTCCGCAGCCATCTCGACGGCGATCGGGTGCGCTTCACGCCCGAGAGCGTGGTCGCGGCGCAGCGCCGCATGGGCGTCGACATCGCGATGGTGCTCGACGAATGCCCGCCGTGGCCGATCGACGAGGCCGGCGCCGCGCGCTCGCTCGACCTCACCCTCGACTGGGCGGCCCGCGCGCGCGCGGCCTGGGCCGACGCCGCCGTCGACGCCCGGCACGCGGGCGAACGCCGGCACGCGGGCGGCCTGTTCGGCATCGTCCAGGGCAGCGTGTACCCGCATCTGCGCCAGCGCGCGATCGACGCGCTGATCGATCTCGACTTCGACGGCTACGCCGTCGGCGGCGTCAGCGTCGGCGAGAGCGTCGCCCTGCGGCGCGACATGGTCAGCTTCAGCGCGCCGCGCCTGCCCGCCGACAAGCCGCGCTATCTCATGGGCCTCGGCACGCCCGCCGATCTGCTGCACGGCATCCTCAGCGGCGTCGATCTCTTCGACTGCGTGCTACCGGCGCGCAACGCCCGCCATGGCAATCTCTTCGTCCACGCCGCGCCGCTCGATCCGAAGGCCATCGTCAAGATCAAGCGGCGCGAGTACAAGCGCGATCCCCGGCCGGTCGATCCCGACTGCAGCTGCCCGCTCTGCCGCGATCACAGCCGGGCGTTTTTGCACCATCTGTTCAAGACCAAGGAAGTGACCGCGCAGACCCTCGCCACGCGCCACAATCTCCAGGTCTACCTTGACTTCATGGCCGATCTGCGCGAGGCTATCGCGCTCGGAACCCTCGACGAAACTGTCTCGCGCCTCCGCGGTTCTTCGACCGTCTCCAGCTGATCACCGCAGCCCGCAGCCGCGCGCCCGACATCGTCAACCACCCTCAGCAAGCCGGTTCCGCCGCGCGCCGTCCCAGCCGCACGCCGCATCTCGCCGCCGCCATCCACCACGCACCACGACGCCGCGATCCACGGAGTCCTCCGCTGTCATGAGTCCGCATCTGCTGCTGGTCGCCCAGGCCCAAGCCAACGACCTCACCGCGACCCTGCTGTCGCTGGCGCCGCCGCTGCTGATCTTTCTGATCTTCTACGTCATCTGGTTCTTGCCGCTGCGCAAGCGCCAAAAACAACTCGAGGCGACGCTCGACGGTCTCAAGAAAGGCGACCGCGTGGTCACCAACGGCGGCCTGCTCGGCAAGGTGGTCAAGGCCGACGGCCCGACCCTGGTCGTGGAGCTGGCCGACAACGTTCGCATCCGCATTCGGCGCGGCGCCATCGCCGGCCTCGAAGAAGACGACGACGCCCAGGCCGGCTGATCCCGCCATCCGCGTCGCACGAGACCGCCCACGAGAGACCGCCAACGAGAGACCGCAGTCTAAGAGAGACTACGAACCATGAGCCTTACCACGCGTTTCATCATCATCGTCATCGTCGTGCTGGGCGCCGCATTCAGCGCCTATCCGCCGGGCGAGAAGATCAACCTCGGCCTCGATCTGCGCGGCGGTATCCACCTCGTGCTGCAGGTCCAGACCGACGACGCCGTGCGCGCCGAGACCGATCAGGACATCGACCGCCTGACCGAGGAGCTCGAGGACGACGGCCTGTCGGGGCTCACGGTCGAACGCACCGCCGACAACCGCTTCACGCTGCGCGGCGTCACCGGCGACAACATCGACGCGATCGAGGACGTCGCCGAGGAGTTTCTCGGCGGCTGGAATCTCGACCGTCAGGGCGACGTCGCCAACTTCCGCATGGACGGCGCCTACGCCCGCCAGATCGAGGACATGGCCGTGCGCCAGGCGCTCGAGACGGTGCGTAACCGCGTCGACGCGTTCGGCGTCGCCGAGCCGCTGATCGTGCGCGAGGGCCTGACCGGCGACCGCATCGTCGTGCAGCTGCCGGGCGTCGACGATCCTGAGCGCGTCAAGCGCCTGATCAAGAACACCGCCTTTCTCGAGTTCCGCCTGGCGGTCGACGACGTCGGCCCGGCCGGCAGCCGCGAGGAGCTGCTCGACTACTACGGCGGCACGGTGCCGTCGGAGGTCGAGCTCATGGCCGAGGACCTCAAAGATCCTGCAACCGATGACATCGTCGGCCAGCAGTACTGGGCGCTCGAGACCAAGCGCGTGATCACCGGTCGCGATCTGCGCACGGCGCGTCCGTCGACCGGCCAGTTCGGCGAGCCGGTGGTCAACTTCACGCTCAACCGCGAGGGCGGTGAGACCTTCGGTGAGGTCACCAGCGCCAACATCAACCGCCGCCTGGCGATCGTGCTCGACGGCAAGGTCGTATCGGCGCCGTCGATCAACGGCCGCATCACCACCAGCGGCGTGATCACCGGCAGCTTCAGCCAGGACGAGGTTCGCGATCTGGCGATGGTGCTGCGCTCCGGTGCCCTGCCCGCCGGCATCACCTACCTCGAGGACCGCACCGTCGGTCCGTCGCTCGGCCAGGATTCGATCGAGCGCGGTCGCCGCGCCGGCCTGATCGGCGGCGTGCTGGTGATGATCACCCTGCTGATCGTCTACCGCCTGACCGGCTCCAACGCCGTCCTCGCGCTGCTGCTGAACGTCGTTCTGGTGTTCGGCGCACTGTCGCTCTTCGGCGGCACGCTGACCCTGCCCGGCATCGCCGGCATCGTCCTGACCATCGGTATGGCGGTCGACGCCAACGTGCTGGTCTTCGAGCGCATCCGCGAAGAGTTACGCAACGGGCGCACGGTCAAGAGCGCGATCGACACCGGCTTCGCCAAGGCGCTGTCGTCGGTCTTCGACGCCAACATCACCACGCTCATCGCGGCGATCTTCCTGTTCACCTTCGGCACCGGTCCGATCCGCGGCTTCGCCGTCACGCTGTCGATCGGTATCGTCGCCTCGCTGTTCACGGCCGTCTTCCTCAGCCGCTGGATCTTCGACTTCTTCATCGGCCGCCGCCAGCGCGTCGACTCGCTGTCGATCTGACCGCCGCGTCCGCCTTTCTTCCACGCACCCGACTTTCTTCGCCATTCGCCAGGGGAACCGCCGATGCAGTTCTTGACCGATAGCAAAATCGACTTCATGAAGTACCGTCGGTTCTTCGTGATCGTCTCGCTGACCTTGCTCGTGGTGGGCGCGATCGAGCTGATGATCGACGGCCTGAACCTCGGCATCGACTTCGCGGGCGGTACGCAGAAAACCGTGCGCACCACGGATCCGGTCGCGATCGACGACCTGCGCGACGAGCTCGCCAACGCCGGCCTCGCGGACTTCCAGCTGCAGCAGTTCGGCAACGCCGCCGAGCAGGAATTCCTGATCAAGACGCCGGTGGTCGAGGGCTCGGAAGAGGGCTCGACCGAGATCATGATGGCGGCGCTCAACCGGGCGCTGAACCCGGACAGCGACGCCTTCGATCTCAACCAGCGCGGCACCGAGGCCCTCGCCGAGCTGCTCTACGACGCCGATCCCGACGGCCTGCAGAGCGGCGATCCAGCCGCCGACGCGATCGCCGGCGGCGCGCGCTCGGTGTATCGCGAGCTGGCGACCGCGGTCATGGAGGTGCGCAAGGCCAACAAGGTGATCAGCAGCTACGATCAGCTCGCCGACGTCGACATGAGCGAGGCGGCGCGTCAGACGATCCAATCGCAGACCCAGCTCGGCAGCTTCGCCGTGCTCTCGACCGAGAACGTCGGTCCGCAGATCGGTGAGGAGCTGCGCAACAAGGGCCTGTGGGCGGTGGCGCTGTCGCTGATCGGCATGCTGCTCTACATCTGGTTCCGCTTCGAGCTGCGCTTCGGCGTCGGCGCCCTGGTCGCGGTCTTCCACGACTTCACGATCGTGCTGGGCATCTACGCCCTGGTCGGCTACGAGTTCAACCTGAGCACGATCGCGGCGTTCTTGACGCTGGTCGGCTACTCGGTCAACGACACCGTGGTCATCTTCGACCGCGTGCGCGAGAACATGCGCCGCAGCCGCCGCAAGCCGCTGGTCGACATCATGAACGAGAGCATCAACCAGACGCTGTCGCGCACGATCCTGACCTCGGGCACGACGCTGCTCGCGGTCGGCTGTCTCTACCTCTTCGGCGGCGAGGTGATCCGCGGCTTCTCGTTCGTCCTGCTGATCGGTGTCGTCATCGGTACCTACTCGTCGGTCTTCGTCGCGAGTCCGTTCGCCCTCCTCTGGGAGCAGCTGACCGGCGACCGCAGCCAGAAAAAGACCACGCCCCAGAACGCCTGATCGCCCCGCGCGATCGCCCTGCTGGCGCCCCGAGCGCCCGACAACGTCGGGTTCTCGGGGCGTTCGTGCGTCTGCTCGAGGCGTGCCATACTGCGGACAGCCACACACGCATGAGGATTTCGCCATGTCGCCTCCAGAACGCACCTACGACCTCGATGACTTTCGCAGCGACCCACACACGCACTTGGCCCGTCTGAAAGACGGCCACGTGGAAACGCTGACCGAAAACGGCGAAGCCGCAGTGGTCGTCATGAGCCCGGCAACCTACGACGTGCTGCAGATCGCGCTCGAGCGCGGCCACCGCTGGGACGAAGCCCTTGAGCGATACGAGTCTGGCGACCGCGGCGTCGAAGCCTCTGAGGTCATCGCCCGGCTCGAAGCGCGGCTCGCCTCCGCGCGGTGATCGGCAACTACGAAATCCGCTATGACCGCGCAGCCCAGCGCGAGCTGGAGAACATCTTCGAATATGTCCTCGAAGACGCAGGGATAGCGCGCGCCGATCGATGGCTCGCCGCCTTTCGGAAGCACGTCGATGCGCTGCGGATCACACCGAAGATCGGCCCTGTGGCGTGCATTCGCCGCGGACGGGTCATTCGCTCAAAGCTCGCGCAGTCTCATCGCGTCTTCTACACGATCGACGAGAAAGCCCGCCTGATTCTCGTGATCGACATCGTCCACACGGCGCGGGAAACGCGCCTGTCCACCTATCGGTAGCACGCTCGCGCCGTCCGCGCCCCGGGCGCCCGACGACGTCGGGTTCTCGGAGCGTCACTTTTTTCGACTTTCTTCGCCGCCAGCTTTGGGATTTGCCGCGCAGAAACCGTTTTATGTAGTGAGGGTCCTCGTTGGCACGGGCCCGCTCCCATTCACTGTTTCGGGAATCTGACCCCATGCTTCGAGCTTTGCCTGCCCTTCTCCTGCTCACCGCTGCGCTCTTCGGCGGCCCGGCGATCGCCGCCGCCGACAACGACGGTTTGGCGTCGTACGCCGCGCTGCGCGACGCCCGCCCCGACGGACGCACGGTCGCCGTCGAGCAGCTGTCGATCACCCGCGACGCCTTCACCTTCGACTTCGAGCGCGGCACCTTCCATCTGCTTGCCCCGGTCGACGGACGCACGATCGGCGCCGTCTTCCTCGGCGAGGGCAGCTACGTGCTGCGGCCGGCGTCGGAGCACGAGCGGCGGCATCTCGCCTTCGTGCGCGGCGAGCGCGGCCTCGAGACCGTGCGCGATCGCTTCACCGAGCTCGTGCTGCTCTTCGTCGACGACACCGACCGCGAGATCCAGCTGCAGCAGACGGCACAGATGGACGCACCCAGCCCCAAGGCGATCGACGCCTACAACCGCTTCCTGCGCGTCCAGCGCAAGGACCTCGAGGTCAATCTGCACGTGCGGCTGCTGCAGGATCTGCTCAACACGCCGGGCAACCAGAGCGGCATCTTCCTCGCCTTCGTCGACGGCGACGCGCTGCCGCCGGCGCTGCTGGCGGTCGATCCGCGCGGCGTCGAGGCGCTGCGCCTCGGCCTGCCGCTGCTCGGCGCGGAAGACACGATGATGCTCGTCATCGACAGCAAGCGCGGCGGTCTCTGGTACCTCAGCGATCGCGACTACGAGATCGCGCGCGGCAAGGCGCCGCGCTACGCCGCGCCGGTCGACGCGCTGCACTACAGCCTCGACACAACGATCACCAACCGCGTCGACCTGCGCGGCGAAACGACGATCACCTTCCGCACGCAGGAAAACGGCCTGCGCCTGCTGCCCGTCGATCTGCTGCCGAGCCTGCGCGTCACGGACGCCCAGGTGCGCGTCGTCGCCGTCCATCCCGATCCGAAGGACGCCGCCGGCCCGGTCATCGAGACACCCGACGCGCGCTGGCAGGCCGCCGCCGTCGTGCAGGAGCACGAGGACGCCGACGCCACGCTCGCGATCCTCGCGCCCACCGCGCTGCCGCAGCGCGCCGACGTCGAGCTGCGGCTGACCTACGCCGGCGCCGAGGTGCTGCAGGACGTCGGCGACAACAACTACGTCGTCGGCGCGCGCACGAGCTGGTACCCGAACTTCAGCGTGTTCCGCGATCCCGCCACGTTCACCCTCACCTACCGCGTGCCGAAGGACCACGACGTGGTCTCGGTCGGCCGCATGCTCGAGACCGCCACCACCGACGCGCAGGTCGTCAGCCGCTGGCAGGCCGACGATCCGATCCGCGTCGCCGGCTTCAACTACGGCCGCTTCGAGCGCAGCGCGCAGGTCGACGAACAGAGCGGGATCGAGATGCAGGTCTACACCAACCCGGGCACGCCCGACATCATCCGCGAGATCAATTCGATCATCCAGGCGTCGGGCGGCGGCGGCTTCGGCGGCGTCACCAGTGAGGAAGGGCGCGCGATTCTCTCGGGCGCGTCGGCCTCGCAGCTCGGCGGCGGACCGGGCATCGAGCGCGTCAACACCGCGCGCCTGGCCGAGTCGGCTCTGGTCGACGCGATCAACGCGGCGCGCATCGGCGACACCTACTTCGGCGCGCTGCCCCAGCGTCACGTGGCGATCACCCAGCAGGCGCAGTGGACCTTCGGCCAGAGCTGGCCGTCGCTGATCTTCCTGCCCTACGTCTCGTTCATGAGCTCGACCCTGCGCGCCCAGCTCGGTTTCGGCCTCGCCACCTCGGGCGGCATCGAGGAGCTCGGCTTCCACGAGCTCGCGCACCAGTGGTGGGGCCATCTGGTCGGCTGGGACAGCTACCGCGATCAGTGGCTGTCGGAAGGCTTTGCGGAATTCACCGCCGAGCTCACCGCCCAGCACATGCGCGGCTGGGACGCCTCGGTGGCCAATTGGAAGAACAAGCGCGACCTGATCACCGCCAAGCTGCAGTCGCCGATGCCGCAGTACGAAGTCGGCCCACTCACCCAGGGCTTCCGCCTGTCGACCGGCAAGAGCCCAGCGGCCTACAGCGTGATCACCTACAGCAAAGGCGCGTTCGTGCTGCACATGCTGCGGATGATGATGTGGGAAGGCCGCGCCGAGCAGCCCGACGGACGCTTCATCGCGATGATGCGGGATTTCGTCGCCACCCACACCGGCGGCGCGCCGTCGACCGCCGACTTTCAGGCGATCGTGCAGAAGCACATGACGCCCTCGATGAACGCCACCGGCGACGGCCGCATCGACTGGTTCTTCGACCAGTGGGTGTACGGCAGCGCAGTGCCGACGCTGACCAGCAAGCTGAAGATCAAGAAAGCCGGCCGCGGGAAATACCAGATCGTCGGCCAGGTGGCGCAGAAGGACGTCGACCGTGAATTCCGCACGCTCGTGCCGCTCTATCTCGACTTCGGCCGCAACCAGCCGAAAGTGCAGTTCGGCACGCTGCCGATGATCGGTGAGATGACGCGCGACGTCGACGTCACGCTCGAGCTGCCGCGCAAGCCCAAGAAGGCCGTGATCAACGCGCGCATGGAGGTGCTGGCCAAGATCGAGGATTAGCCGTCCTGATGCGGGGCGACGGCACGGGCGCGATCGGTGCAATCGACGGATCGCGCCCGTGCATGGCTCGCCCAGACGAGCTAGTCGAGACGGCGGCCGCCGTGATCTTCCAAGCCCCGCGCGTCACCGCGGCCGACGAGCTGGCTGATCTGCGGACGATCGCCGCGATCTTCCAGACCGCCGGCGTCGCCGCGCCCCAGCAGCTGCGTCAGCACGCCGCCTTCGCCGGACCCTTCTAGACGGGCCGCGAGCCCTTCCAAGCCGCCGCCGTCGGAGCGACCAAAGAGATGATCGGGATCGGGCCAGGACACCGCCTGACCGTCGGCGCCCGCGCGAGGGCTCAACCATCGCGACGCGCCGTCTCCCTGACGATCCGCAAAGCGCCTGTGCGCGCTGGCATCCGGCAGGCGATCGCCGGGTATCGCCTCGCGTGAAACACGACCAACCGTACGAAACAAACCCATCTTGTGTCTCCTTCCATCATGACGGCATGCATCCACGCCCCCATGGCGTCAGCAGGCATCATGAAACGCTGAATCCTCGAGACCGAGCTTGGTACCCGCTCTCCTGCCCGCGAGCGCGGCGATTCAACAATGCGAACGACGACGCAGCACCGTGGTGCACGATGCCGACGCCGTCGACGCAGCGCGAATCGCTAGTACGACCCGCCGGATGCGCGGCCGCCCGGCGCGGCGCGCGGGCCCTGGACCGAGGCGCGCGGCACAGAATCGTCTTCCAACAGCAGGACCATGCTCGTACCGTCGTCGAGCTCGACGATCTGCGCAGCAGGATCGTTGATCAAGCCCATCGGGTCGATGATCACTGGCTCCGGCGCGTCCGCTTCGGGCGGCGTGTCGGCGTCGGCCACGGGCGTCACGTCAGCCACCGGCGCATCGACCACCGGCGTGTCCACCGCCGGTGCGGGCGTCACGTCGACCGCGGGCGCAGATGTTCCGTCCGCCGCCGGCGCGGGCGTCACGTCGATCGCCGGCTTGTCGATGCCGCCGAAGAAGTCTTCTGCGGGCATCGGAAGATCTGGTGCGACCGGCGGATTGCCGAAGCTGAACGACGGCAGGTCCACCGGGTAGAGCGGACGGATCGG
This sequence comes from Acidobacteriota bacterium, assembly GCA_039025295.1. GTDB lineage: Bacteria > Acidobacteriota > Thermoanaerobaculia > Multivoradales > J023 > JBCCOR01. Next base: position 87 of record JBCCOR010000018.1, on the reverse strand, counting down.
AATCCGCTCCTCGTCGGGCACCGAGATGATGTCGTCGTACGGCCCCGCATCGATCGGACCCGGCAGCGGACCCTCGAAGTCGTCCGG
>JBCCOR010000017.1:0-18003 GCA_039025295.1 Acidobacteriota bacterium | reverse complement strand
TCCTGCAGCACGAGCTCTTCCACGACTGGGATTTCCTGGCCGGCGGCACCGCCCGATTTGGCGAGACCAACGACACGCCCAACACCGAGCTGCGCGCCGTCGGCCTGCCGTACGACCAGACGGACGACGGCATTCCGGACGCGGCACCGTCGCGCATCACCGGCATCACCGAGAACGCCTTCCGCACAGAGCTCGGCATGCCGCTGCGCAACCACTACACCCGCGCAGGTGACATCGAGAACTTCGACGGCGACGCGTTCGCGCCGTACCGCCAGCAAGAGCTGCCGGGCGTCAACCCGCCCGAATACGATGCACCGTACATCTACCGACCGGATAGCGACTGATCATCCGCTCTGACCCATCCGTCGCGCGGCGTGCTCCGGTTCGTCGCGCGGCCCGCGCGCCGTCACAGGCAATCCGCACGGAAACACGGCGCGCGGGTTCCGATCGTCCATCACCGATTGCCATCCAACATTTTTTCGATGCCGCGCCGAAGCGCGCTGGCGTCCCGTGTCTGTCCGAAAACACATCGAACGCATCGCCGCACCACCCCCGGCCCGACGGCCACCCAATTTATTGCTCGTCGGCGATGCACCGATCCGCCCCGCGGCGGATCTGCGCAAGGAGAACTGCATGATGTCCACCCCTGACATCAACGCCGTCAAGGACCATTCGCCTGTTCACGACCTGCCCGAGCACGACGGCCCGGGCGCGGTCGGCAACGATTCCCCTGCTGCCGCCGACCGCGACGGCGCGCCGGAAACCCCGCGCGAAACGGCCGACGCGCGCCCGGTCGACGACCGATTCGAGGACGGTGGCGAATCGGCCGACGACACCGATCGACCGTTCGCGTCCGCGCGCGCCGAGCCTGCCATGCTCGACGACGCCGTCATCCCCACCCAAACCCTCGAAACCCTGTCTGCGCTGGGCTACAACCCGCCCCCGGGCCTGACCCAGATGCGCTTCTACGAGGAGATCTCCGGCGACAACGGCGCGGCCAGCAAGAACTGGCCGGTGGCCGAAGCCACCAGCGGCAGGGACAACATCATCATGCGCCAGCTCGACAACGGCGATCTTCAGCTCGAGGTCAACGAAGAGCGCGCCGACATTCCCTCGCGCTACCGCTACGACCTGAAGGTGCGCGGCGGCGCCGGTGACGACACCATCACCGTCGACGACAGCGTCACCGGACGACCGATCGACGATCCGTTCGTCGGCCGCGCGTCGATCACCTACGAGGGCGGTGCCGGCAACGACACGATGAGCGGCAGCAACAACGCCGGCGAAACGTTCATCGGCGGCGAGGGCAACGACATCATCGACGGCCGCGGCGGCGACGACTACGCCGAAGGCGGCCTCGGCAACGACCACATCGACGGCGGCGACGGCCGCGACGTGCTCTACGGCGGCCAGGATCAGGACACGATCTTCGGCGGCGCGGGACGCGACTACGTCAGCGGCGGACGCGGCCACGATGAGCTCTTCGGCGACGCGGGCAACGACACCGTCGCCGGCGGCATGGGCAACGACATGGTCAACGGCGGCGACGGCATCGACACCCTCTTGGGCAACAGCAATGAGCCCAACCAGGTGGGCACCGCGGGCAACCGCGGCGACGTGCTCGACGGCGGCGGCGGCGGCGATCGCATGATCTACGGCCCGAACACCGAGATCCGTCGCGACGCCCGCGATGCGGCGCCGATTCAGGTCGATCCGAACACGCGCGGCCCCGGCGGCGATCTGCTCGGCGCCAGCATCGACGTCCAGGGCAGCGCCGAATTCGTCGACCGCCTCGAGGAGGACCTCGAGGTGATCCGCTCGACCGAGTCCGGTCAGGAGCTGCTCGACGTCCTCGACGGCGCCGGCCAGCGCACCGTCATCCGCGAGCAGGAAGGCACCAACACCGCCTACGGCCGCCGCCTCGGCAACCCGACCCCGCGGGGCTACGGCGCCAGCGTCTACATGGATCCGCAGATCTTCGATCTCAACGCCGTCCGCACGCCCGTCCGCAATCCCGAAGAGCACTTCCTGCGTCCGTCGACCGTGACCCTGCAGCACGAGCTCTTCCACGCGTGGGACTACATGGAAGGCGGCACCGCCCGCCTCGGCGAGACCAACGGCACGGTGAACATGGAGTTCCGCGCCGTCGGCCTGCCGTACGACCAGACCCGCGACGGCATTCCCGACGCGCTTCCGAACAGCATCTCGGGCTACAGCGAGAACGCCTTCCGCAACGAGCTCGGCATGCCCCTGCGCAACCACTACACCCAGCCGTCAGATCTCAGGAACTTCGCGGGCGACGCGTTCGCGCCGTTCCGCGATCGCGAGCTGCCGGGCGTCAACCCGCCCGCGTACGGCGCGCCCTACACGTACCGCGGCGACTGATCACACCGCTCGCTTCGCCATCGATCCGCGCATCGCGCGGCAGTCCGCGTCCAGGCGCGGCGCCCGGATCGTTCGTCCACAGCCGACTGCCATCCAATATTTTGGCTGCGCCACCGCGCACAGCCCCTGTGTCTGTCCGAACAACATGATCGCGTCGCGAACACCCCATCCAAATTTATCCACCGTTCGCAGCGCAACCGGATCCGTCCGCGGATCGCAAGGAGATTTCCCCCATGTCCACCCCAGCCATTTCCGAGGTCAACGACCACAAACCCATGCCCGAGATGCCCACGCACGAGGGCGTGAACGAGACGTCGAACGATCGCCCCACGGGCCCTGACGCCGAAGGACGCGGCGACGCCGAGGTGCGCAGCGACCGCGCCGATGCGCGCCCGGTCGAAGACGCGTTCGAAGACGGCGGCGGCGATGCCGGCGACGGCGACGGCGATCGGCCGCTCGACGCCGCCCGCGCCGCGCCCGGTTCGCTCGGCGACGCCCTCGCCAACGACATGCCGAACGGCGGCGACGACACCGACACGCTCGTCCGGCTGACGCAGCCGATCGAGCCGATCGTCGTTGCGCGGGCCGAAACCGACGAAAGCGCGGTACCGCGCACCGACGCGCCGGCGGACGACAGCCCGCTCGCCGCGCTCGACGCCGTGGCGCTGCCGACCGAGGGCGATGCGCCCGCGATCGCCAGCCTGCCGAACGCGATCGACGCCAACCCCGGCCTGATCGACGCCGGCACCGCCGAGCCGAACCCGACGGAGACGCCGCTCGCCGAGCCGGCCACCCTCGACGCGGCCACCCTCGACGAGATCCTGCCCGACGACGTCGACATCGCGCAGGTCGTCGACGCGGCCCAGAACGGCACCCTGCCGACCTTCGACTTCACCCCGCCCGAGGGCCTGACCCAGATGCAGTTCTACGAGGAACTCGCGGCGTCGGGCGACAAGACCTGGCTGGTCGCGGAGGCGACGAACGGCAACGACAACATCGTCATGCGCCAGCTCGACAACGGCGATCTCCAGCTCGAGGTCAACAGCGAGACCGCCGACATTCCGTCGCGCCATCGCTTCGACCTCGTGGTGCGCGGCGGCGAGGGCAACGACACCTTCACCGTCGACGACAGCGTCACCGGTCGCCCGGTCGAGGATCCGTTCATCGGCCGCGCCTCGATCCAGTACGAAGGCGGCGCGGGTGACGACATCATGACCGGCGGCGTCAACGCCCAGGACACCCTGCTCGGCGGTGATGGCAACGACACGATCAGCGGCCGCGGCATGGACGACTACGTCGAAGGTGGCAATGGCAACGACACCATCGACGGCGGCGACGGCCGCGACGTGCTCTACGGCGGCCGCGACAACGACACGATCACCGGCGGCGCGGGCAGCGACTACATCGACGGCAGCAGCGGCCACGACGAGATCCGCGGCGGCGAGGGCAACGACACCCTCGCCGGCGGCGTCGGCAACGATCGCGTGTTCGGCGAAGGCGGCATCGACACCCTGCTCGGCAACAGCAACGATCCGACCGTCACCTTCACCGCCACCGACGGCACCACCCGCAGCGGCGACGTCCTCGACGGCGGCGTCGGCAGCGACCGCATGATCTACGGGCCGAACACCCAGATCGTCGCCGACGCGGCCGACGCCGATCCGATCCAGGTCGATCCGCAGGCGACCGGCCCGAGCGGCCTGCGTCCGGGCGAGGAGAGCGTCGACATCGTCGGCAGCGATGCGTTCATCGAGCGCATGGAGTCGGACATGGAGGTGCTGCGCTCGACCCAGTCGGGTCAGGAGGTGCTCGACGCGGTCGACGCCACCGGCAAGCGCTTCCGCGTTCGCGAGCGCGAGGACGGCAACAACGTGAAGAACCACGTCATCTCCGAGGACGGCTACCGCGCCAGTATCCAGATGGATCCGCAGCGCTACGACCTGAACGCCACGTCGGTGCCGGTGCGCGATCCGGAGCCGCACTACATCGCCCCGAGTCCGGTGCTCCTCCAGCACGAGTTCTTCCACGCGTGGGAGATGGGCGAGGGCACCTTCAACCTGCACCACAACCGCCGCACCAACGGCACCCGCAACAGCGAGCTGCGCGCGGTGGGCCTGCCCTACGACCAGAACCAAGACAGCCTCCCCGAGGCCCTGGACCCCAGCGTAGCGGCGATCTCAGAGAACGCGATCCGCGCGGAGCTGGGCATGGTGTACCGCAGCAACTACGAGCGCGCGACCGACACCGCCGGCTTCGAGGGTGACGCGTTCGCACCGTTCCGCGATATGGAGCTCGAAGGCGTGAACCCGCCGGAGTACGACGCCCCGTTCGCGTACGACGGGGAGTAGCGCAGGCACCTGGCCACGCGGCCGACGTTGTTGTTTGTCATCAGAGCGCGCCGGATCGTCTGCGGACGGTCCGGCGCGTTCGTCGTTTGGGGCCGCCAGCGGCGCATCTCGGCGCGGTGCATCAGCGGATAAGCGCCATAGATCCGGCAACTTGACCGAGTAAAAAATACCTTAACGGAAAATTTCCCTTTTCTGAAAAGGGAAATGGGATATGATCTCTTCATCCAACACGGATTTTGTGACGACGACCGCACGGTCGGCCGTCACGCGTCGGCGCCATCCAAGCACCTTGGACGGCGCGGGCGCACCCCAACAATCATGCACGCATCGCCGGGCCGGCCGCATGGGCCGCGCCGCGCGCGATGAACGATCCGACGATGGATCGCATAGGAGACACATCATGTCCTTTTCGACCTTGACCGAGCGCGCGATGCGCGCTTCGGATACCGCTATCGGCGGGCAGCTCGCCCATCTCGCACCCGACGACCACCGCGGCCTCACAGCCGACCCGAGCGGCGATCTGCCGCGCGATCGCTTCCAGGACGGCGCGGGGAACGAACCGTCGCTCTTCGATGGCGCGGCGGCATCAGCCGATCCGGCCGGCGGCGACGCCGAAGGCCCCGCGGCCCTGCCGAACACCGGCTTCACGCCGCCCGACGGCCTGACCCAAATCCGCTTCTACGAAGAAGCCTCGGCCGACAAAACCTGGCTGGTCGCGGAAGGCACCGGCGGCGACGATCAGATCGTCATGCGCCAGCTCGAAAGCGGCGATCTGCAGCTCGAGATCAACGGGGAAACCGTCGACATTCCGGCCGAGCACCGCTTCGACCTGGTCGTGCGCGGCGGCGACGGCGACGACCGCATCGAGGTCGACGACAGCGTCACCGGTCGCCCGATCGAGGATTCCTTCATCGGCCGCGCCTCGATCGTCTACGAGGGCAACGCCGGCAACGACACCCTGATCGGCGGTGAGAACGCGCCCGACACGCTCGTCGGCGGCGACGGCGACGACGTCATCGACGGCCGCGGCGGCGACGACTACGCCGCGGGCGGCAACGGCAGCGACGTCATCGACGGCGGCGCAGGCCGCGACGTCCTCTACGGCGACTCCGGCGACGACGTGATTCGCGGCGGCGGCGATCGCGACTACGTCGACGGCGGCCGCGGCCACGACGAGATCTTCGGCGGCGGCGGCAACGACACCCTGGCGGGCGGTCGCGGCAACGACCGCGTCTTCGGCGAGGGCGGCGTCGACACCCTGCTGGGCAACAGCAGCGACGCGTCGACGACGTTCACCGCGGCCGACGGCACCACCCGCAGCGGCGACGTGCTCGACGGCGGCGACGGCGGCGACCGCATGATCTACGGACCGAACACCCAGATCGTCGCCGACGCGGCCGACGCCGAGGCGATCCAGGTCGATCCGCAGGCGCTGGGCACGAGCGGCCAGCGCCTGGGCGAAGCGAGCCTCGACGTCCAGGGCAGCGACGCCTTCGTCGAGCGCATCGAGGACGACCTCGAGGTGCTGCGCTCGACCGAAACCGGCCAGCGACTGCTCGAAGCGATGGACGCCACGGGCGAGGTCCTGCGCGTCGTCGAGAGCGAAAACAGTCACAAGATCACCGATCAGAACACCCGCGGCACCCCGTACTACGCCGAGATCCGCATGGATCCGGAGCGCTACGACCTCAACGCCGTCGGGACGCCGGTCCAGGGACCCGAGGAGCACTTCCTCACGGCGACGTCGGTCTTCCTGCACCACGAGATCTTCCACGGCTGGGATTTCGCTTCGGGCAACATAGGCGAGACCAGCGCCGAGCGGACCAACAGCACCAAGAACCTCGAATTCCGCGCCGTTGGGCTGCCGTACGACCAGAACGGTGACGGCATCCCGACCCCGGCGCCGCTGCACGAAATGGTGCTGTCGGAGAACGCGCTGCGCGCCGAGCTGGGCCTGCCGTTCCGCGGCGCCTACGAGCGGCCTCAGGATCTGCGCGGCTTCGACGGCGACGCGCTCGCGCCGTTCCGCGACCAGGAGCTACCGGGCGTGAACCCGCCGGAATACGCGGCGCCGTTCACGTTCGTCGAGCCGGCTGCGGCCGAATCGGCGCCGGCCGCGCCGTAGAGCGCGCCATAGATCGCAGCCGCGCCGCCCAGCCCAAACACGACGCGCCGGATCGTCCGCGGACGGTCCGGCGCGTTCGTCGTTGCGCAGCGTCGGGCCCGCGACGGTCAGATCGGGCCGACGCCGCCGCAGGCGACGCCGGTCAGATGGGCGACGTCGCGCTTCCAGGTGGTGAGGTCGGACAGGCGGAAGTCGGCCAGGCGGGTGTGGCCGCACGCCCGCGCCAGGACCGCCATCAGCTCGGTGGCTGCGCCGAAGAAGCGCTCGAGGCGCTTGGCCGCGATCGCCACCTCGAGGCGCGCGCGCAGGTTCTCTTTCTGCGTCGCGATGCCGACCGGGCAGTTGTTGGTGTTGCAGGCGCGCATGCCCAGGCAGCCGATCGCCTGGATCGCCGCGTTCGACAGCGCGACGCCGTCGGCGCCGAGCGCCAGCGCCGTGGCGTAGTCGGCCGGCGTGCGCAGGCCGCCGGTGATGGTCAGCGTCACCCGGCCCGACTCGCCGCGCCGATCGAGATGGCGGCGCGCGCGCGCCAGCGCCGGCAGCGTCGGCACGCTGATGTGGTCGCGGAAGATCAGCGGCGCCGCGCCCGTGCCGCCGCCGCGGCCGTCGAGGATGATGTAGTCGACGCCGATGCGCAGGGCGGCGTCGATGTCGTCCTCGATGTGCTGCGCCGACAGCTTGAAGCCGATCGGAATGCCGCCGGTCTCCTCACGCACGCGGTCGGCGACGCGGCGGAAGTCGTCCTCGTGCGTGAAGTCGGGGAAGCGCGCCGGCGAGATCGCCGCCTGACCGGGCTCGAGCTCGCGCACCTCAGCGATCTTGCCGATCACCTTCTCGCCCGGCAGATGACCTCCGGTGCCGGTCTTGGCGCCCTGGCCGCCCTTGAAGTGGAACGCCTGAACGCGCGCCAGCTTGTCGTAGGAAAAGCCGAAGCGGCCGCTCGCCAGCTCGTAGAAGTAGCGGCTGTTGGCCGCCTGCTCCTCGGGCAGCATGCCGCCTTCACCCGAGCAAATGCCGGTACCGGCCAGCTCGGCGCCGCGCGCCAGCGCGACCTTGGCCTCTTCCGACAGCGCACCGAAGCTCATGTCGGAGACGAAGAGCGGAATCGCCAGCCGCAGCGGCTTGTCGGCCTGCGGGCCGATCACCAATTCGGTCTCGATCGGCACCTCGTCGAGCTGCGGCAGCCGCGCCAGCTGCGCGGTGACGAACTGGAGATCGTCCCAGGTCGGCAGATCCTGACGCGCCACGCCCATCGCCGACGACGGACCGTGGTGGCCGACCTTCGACAGACCCTCGGCCGCCAGCTTCTGAATCAGCTTGACGTGCGGTTCCTCGGGCGTGCCGTGGACGTCGGCGTAGGCACCCTGGTAGGCGTCGCGGTCGTAGGGCTACGGATGGTCCTTCGCCCACGCCGCGATCTCGTCCTCGTCGACCCAGACCGCGTCGTTCTCGACCCACGCGGTGAACTTCGCCAGCGCCTCTTCGTTGTTGTATTCGCTGATGCCGGTGCGGAAGCGGTAGTCCCAGTCGTGAACGCCGCAGATCAGGTTCTCGCCGTCGACGTAGCCGTCGGCGAGCAGCGCGCCGCGGTGCAGACAGCGGCCGTAGAGCACCGACACGTCGTCGCCGTAGCGGATGACGACCAGATCGACGATGGCGACGAGCGCATGGCCGGAACCCGATCTTCGAGCGCATTCCATTCAGCGACTTGGACCTTGTTGGCGACGGCGTTCACGTGGGCGACTCCCTCGGGGCAGGACGGATCGATGCGCGGCCGCGCGGCGGCCGCGCGCAGCGAACGAAACGGGGGGCGATGTCGATGCAGCCTTGCGCGACGCGCGCGGTGCGGTTACGCCGTGGCGTCGCCGCCGGCGGGCGGATCGGGCGGCGCGTCGGCGACCGGCGGGCTCGCCGGCTGCCGCGGATCGCTGCCCGCCGCCGCCATGCGATCGGCCTCGGTCTTGCGCCAGAACTGGATCATGCCCCAGAAGTGCTCCGTGAAGGGCTCGATCTCATGCCGCGGGTAGAGCGACTTGACCTTGGCGCGGACGGCGTTCTTCGCCACCTGCGTGCCGAAGAACTCCCACACCACCTCGTCGAGATGCGCCAGATGCGTGTCGCAGAACTCCTGGAAGCGCTGCGCGTCGAGCCGCTCCTCGGCGATCGCGCCGTAGACGCGCAGCTGCTCGGCGAGCGACAGATCCGGATTGTGGGCGTCGAAGAACGGCTGCCAGTCGACCGTCTTGCGCATCGGCCGGCCGGTGGCGGCGCAGAAGAGCGTCCAGCGCACCAGCGCCCGCAGCAGCCACGGGAAGTGGTAGTGCAGCGACGTCACCTGCGAATCGGGGCAGGCGTTGGCGAAGTCGATCGGGTAGAAGGTGCCCGCGCTGCGCAGCGCCTCGCAGGAGTTGAAGTCCCAGCCGAAGAACGCGTTGATGGTCAGCGTCATGTCGCGCAGGAGCTGACTCTCTTCGCCGTCGACGAAGAAGAAGTCGACCTTGTAGCGATCGTGCAGCGGCGCGGTCGGGTCGTAGTGGACGATGTTGATCTGCGGCCCGAGGCCGATGCAGCGCACGAAGAGATCGTAGTTGGGCACGGCCTGCTGCAAATGCATGACCAGCGTGCCGCTCTCCTCGTAGGCTTTGTTCAGCATGCGATCGTCGTCGATCTTGTTGACCCCGCGCCAGCCGCCCCCGTCGTAGGGCTTCATGAACAGCGGATAGCCGAGCGACTCGCCGACCTCGCGGATGTCGAAGAGCTTGGCGTAGCGCTGCAGGGTCGGCTTGAGGTCGTCGTGGTGATCGTAGTCCTTGGGCGGCACCATCCACGTGCGCGGCACGGGCAGGCCGAGGCGCATCATCGCCGCGTACGAGGTCTGCTTCTCCATCGACTGGACGGTCCACGGATTGTTGAGCACGTAGAGATCGTCGAGGATAATCGCCTTTTTGATCCATTCGCGGCTGGTGTGGTACCAGTGCGTCAGCCGGTCGATGACCAGCGAATAGCTGCACGGCTGCTGCAGATCGTAGGGCTCGATGGTGAGCCGCTCGACCTCGAACGACAGCGTGTCGCCGCCGTGCGGGATATTCAGCTTGAGCCGGCGGACGATTTCTTCGTAGCAGATGGGCCAGTCGACGTCGGCGCCGAGCGAGAGGCCGATCTTGCGGGTGACGTGGGCCACAGGGGCACCTCCTGAGAACGGGATCGATGAATGAATACCCGGTATTCAACCACCCTCAACCCGACGCCAGCAAGCGGTCCCGTCCAGGGCCGGTCGTCCTTCGAGCAGTTCGTGCGGTTGATAGCGCGATTTGTAGCGCATGCTGGCGTTGCCTTCGACCCAGTAGCCGAGATGCAAGTGATCGATCTCTCGCGCGCGGGCGAGCTCGATCTGGTAAAGCACCGAGTTGACGCCGAGGCTGCGGCTGCGCTGCGACGGATCGTAGTAGCAGTACACGGCCGACATCGCGCTGGGCAGGATGTCGACCAGCGCGACGGCGAGCAGCTGATCGCCGAGCCAGTAGGTCAGCTCGTGCCCGAAGCTCTCGGCGCCTTCGATGAAGGTGTGGGCGTAGGTGCGCGGATCGATCGCCGTATCGCGCCAGCCGCGGTCGGCGGCCTGCGCGCGGTGGTAGCGGTGGTAGAGCTCGAGCCGGCGCGCGTCGACCCGCGGACGGCCCAGGCGCACGCGCAGATCGTCGTTGCGCGCGCGGGCGCGGCGCTGCGACCGGCTGGGGGTGAACGCCGCGACGTCGATGCGCAGGCTGCGGCAGGCGATGCAGGCCGCGCACACCGGGCGGAAGAACAGGCGGCCGAAGCGGCGCCAGCCGCAGGTCAGCAGATGGGTGTAGGTCTGCGGATCGCAGTCCGCGATCACCCGGTAGTGGTAGCGCGCGCGTTCGTCCGGCAGGTAGCTGCAGGTCTCTTCGTCGCCAATCTGATCCCAGTGCACGCGTGTCATGGCCCAAGGCTATCGTCTCCGCTCGATGCGGGTCACGCGCGTCGCGGCCGCGATCGGACAAACCCGCAAGATGCGGAAATTTTCCCGGCCCGGACGCATCGTCCGCGTTGTCGTCGCGCGCCGCGATCGCGTCAGTCGCCCGTCCGCGCGCGCCCGTGCGGGCCGCCGGTCACCGACGCCGTCGTGGCATCGATCCTGCAGAATCGGGCCTTATGGCCCTTCCGCCGCTCGATGCCGCCCACAACGCTTCATCGCCTGCCGGTCCCGACACCCAAGACACTTGGGGTGCGGCGACCGTCGACGACGCCACCGCATCGGCCGGCGATCTCGGCGCGACCGACGGCGCCCCGCTCTTCCGCTCGGCGACCGAAGCCGCGGCGCTGCTCGATCAAGCCTTCCAGAGCGATCTTTTCCAGGACGGCTATGAGGCGTCGCCGCTCTACGGCTCGCCCTTCGACGGTGCCGCGCCACCGATCGAAAACCGGCCGGCGGAACCGTCGGCGATCGGCAGCGAACCGCCGTCCACCGACGCCGCGCCGATCCAGGCCGACGGCGACTGGACGCCGATGACGCACGACGATGCCGCGCTCGACCGCGCCCTCGACACCCTGTCGCAGCTGCTCGAGTCGTCGTAGCGCGACGCCGATCAGCCGCTGCGGCGCAGGGCCGCTAGAACAGCAGATAAAACAGCTTGGTCAGGAAGAAGTCGGACACCAGCACGGTGATCGCGGCCATGACCACCGTGCTGGTGGTCGCCCGGCCGACACCGTCGGCGCCGCCGCGCGCGGTCAGGCCGTGGTGGCAGGCGATGATCGTGATCGACAGCGCGAAGAAGAACGCCTTGCCCACGCCGCTGAGCACATCGCCCAGGGTGAGCGCGCTCAGCACATCGTTGACGTAGAGCCCGGCCGACACGTGCAGCTGCGTGACCGCGATCACCAGCCCGCCGAGAATGCCGAGCAGATCACCCAGGATGGTCAGCGCCGGCAGCATGATCAGCATCGCCACGAGGCGCGGTGCGACCAGCTTCTTGACCGGATCAGCGGCCATCGCCCGCAGCGCGTCGATCTGCTCGGTGACCTTCATCGTGCCGAGCTCGGCGGTCATGCCAGCGCCAACGCGGCCGCCGACCACCAGCGCGGTCAGCACCGGCACCAGCTCGCGCGTCAGCGAGCGCGACACGACCGTGCCGATGTAGTACTTCACGCCCAGGCTCGGCAGGCTGTAGGCGGTCTGCAGGGCGAGCACCATGCCGGTGAAAGTCGCAGTGATGCCGGCCACGACCAGCGAGCGCACACCGATGTATTCCATCTGCGACAGCCACGCGCGCAGATCGTGCGGCCGGCGCACCATCGCGCTGAGCGAACGCCAGGCCAGCTGAGAGAGCGCGCCCGCGGTCAGCGCGGCGCGGACGAGGGGACGGTCGTCGTCGCTGCTCACGGTGCGTCGTGCCCCCGGACGCTCGGCGGTCGATCGCGCATCAGATCGCGGGCAGGCGCCGGCGCAGCGGCGCGAAGAAGAGCGCGTGGGTGAAGGCGAAGGCGAAGTCGGCGATCGCCACCACCCACAGGCCGGCGAGCGCCGGCTGCCCGCGGTAGGCGGCGAGGCCGAGCACCACGCCGCCGGCGAAGCGGCCGACGATCGCCACCCGCACGATGCCGCGGTAGGCGATCGGATCGTAGGCCGCCATCAGGTAGACGGCCGCCAGCATGGTCAGCAGCACGGCGATCAGATGGAGATAGAACGACGGGCCCGGCAGCGGCAGCTGGAGCAGCCGCGCCGGCAGCTCGGGCGCGGTGAGCATGATCACCGCAAAGACGACGTCATAGAGCGCGCCCGCGATCAGGCTCGCGCGCAGCAGCAGCACGCTGCGACCGATCTGCGGCATCGACCGCGGCGCGGCGGCGCTCATCGGGCGGCGCTCATCAGCCATTGCTCATCGAATGGGCCGTCCGCTGGACGGGAGTGGACGTGGGCAGATCACCGATGGAGAATACAGTCACCTCTCGCGCATGCCAACCGGCCCTGCGCGCTCACGCCGCCATGAACACCTCGTCCGCCGCCCCGCCACCCAACGACCCGCACGCCACCGACGCGCCCGCGCCCGTCGATCCGGCGGCCGACGCCTGCGCCCACGGGCCGCCGACCGGCCATCCCTGGCTGCGCGCGCTCGGCACCGTCGTCACCACGGTCACCGGCAACGTCATGCTGGTTCTCGACACGGTCGTCCTGGGGTCGATCGCCACCGTGATCGGCATGGTCTTACCGGCCGGCGACCGCATCATCTTCCACATGATGCGGCTGTGGAGCCATCTGTGGCTGCTCTCCAGCGGCGTGCGCGTGACCTGTCGCCACGCCGTGCCGCTCGACGACGACGCGACCTACGTGTTCGTCGTCAACCACCAGAGCATGTTCGACATCCCCGTGCTGCTCACCACCCTGCCGGGGCAAACGCGCTTTCTCGCCAAGCGCGGCCTGTTCCGGCTGCCGATCTTCGGCTGGGCGCTGCACGCGGGCGGCTTCATCCCGGTCGATCGCGGACGCGACGCGGCGCGCAACGCGGTCACCCATGCCCTCGACCGGCTGGAGAACGGCGCCTCGGTGCTGATCTTCGCCGAACAGACGCGCTCGCGCGACGGCCATCTGCTGCCGTTCAAGCGCGGCGGCTTTCTGATCGGCATCCGCAGCGGGAAACCGATCGTGCCGGTGGCGATCATGGGCACGCTCAACATCCGCCCGCGCGGCAGCATGCGCATCACGCCGCAGCGCGTCGAGGTGCGCTATGGTGCACCGGTTGCCACCGAGGGTCTCGGCTACGACGACCGCCAGCGCGTCGCCGATACGCTGCGCAATCGCGTCGCCGATCTGATCCGCGCCCCCGCCGACGGGCCGCTGCCGATCGACGATCGCCCGATCGTCGCCGAACCCGACGCGGCCGAACCATCCGCCTGACGCCCCGTCGGGCACCGCCGCACCCGCCCGACGCATCGCCGTTTATCGCCAAGGAGCCAAAGCCTCGATGTCCGATCTCGAAAACCGCGTTTGGGACGCCCTGAAGACCGTCCGCTATCCGGGCATGAGCCGCGACATCGTGTCGTTCGGCTTCGTGCGCAGCGTCGAGATCGACGGCGGGCGCGCGACGGCGAATCTCGAGCTCTCGACCCACAAACCCGAAGCCGCCGAGCAGGTGCGCCAGGCCGCCACCGACGCGATCGCGGCGGTCGACGGCATCGCCACCGCCGACGTGCAGCTCAACGTGGTCACGCCGACCAAGCCCGAGCAGGCGACGCAGCGCAAAGTCGTGCGCGACGGCGCGCTGCTGCCCGGCGTCAAGCACATCGTCGCCGTCGCCAGCGGCAAGGGCGGCGTCGGCAAGTCGACCGTGGCGGCCAACCTGGCCGTGCGCCTGGCCCAGCTCGGCCAGCGCGTCGGCCTGCTCGACGCCGACATCTACGGACCGTCGCAGCCGATGATGTTCGGCATCGACGCGCGGCCGGTGGTGCGCGACGAGCGGCTGGTGCCGTTCGAGCACCACGGCGTGCGGCTGATGTCGCTCGGCTTCATCCTCGACGCCGACACGCCGGTGATCTGGCGCGGACCGATGGTGATGCGTGCGATCGAGCAGATGCTCGGCGACGTCCACTGGGGCACGCTCGACGTCATGGTGGTCGATCTGCCGCCGGGCACCGGCGACGCCCAGCTGACGCTCTCGCAGCGCGTGCCGCTCTCGGGCGCGGTGATCGTCACGACGCCGCAGGACGTCGCGCTGATCGACGCGCGCAAGGGCATCTCGATGTTCCGCAAGGTCAACGTGCCGATCTTCGGCCTGGTCGAGAACATGGCCGGCTTCTGCTGCCCGAACTGCGGCCACGTCACCAACGTCTTCAAGGCCGGCGGCGGCGAGCGCGTCGCCGATCTGCTCGAGGTGCCCTTCCTCGGGTCCGTGCCGCTCGACCCGGCGATCGCCCTCGGCGGTGACGACGGCACGCCGATCGTCGCCGCGCAGCCCGAAGGCACCCACGCCGACGCCTTCGCCGTCGTCGCCCGCGCCGTCCTCGCCGCCCTGCCCAAGGCCGCGGCGCGTCCGGCGCTGAAGATCATCTGAATCGTGGGCGACACCGTCGCGATCATCGCCGATGCCCATCTCGGCGGTCCCGGCGGCGCCGCCGCGCCGTTTCTCGCCGATCTGGAGCGGGTCGTTGCCGACGGTGCCAGCCATCTCATCCTGCTCGGCGACATCTTCCAGGTGTGGATCGGCGCGCGCCGCTTCGAAACCCCCGAGGTCGCCGCGGTCGCGCCGGTGCTGCGGCAGCTGCGCCGGGACGGCCTGCGCATCGACTACGTCGAGGGCAACCGCGACTTCTACATCGCCGGCAGCCCGTACGCCGACTGCTTCGACCGCGTCGCGCTCGAAATTCCCTTCGACGCCGGCGGACGCCGCTGCCTGGCGGTGCACGGCGACGGCCTCAACGACCGCGACTGGCGCTACCGCTTCTGGCGCGGGCTGTCGAAGAGCCTGCCCGTGCGCCTGCTCGTCACGCGCCTGCCGCGGCGCATCGCCCACCGCGCCGTGCACCGCACCGAGCAGGGCCTGTCGCGCACCAACTTCAAGCACAAGCGGCAGATTCCCGAAGACGCGATCCGCCGCTACGGCGCGCACCGCCTGGCCGAGGGCTTCGACCATCTCTATCTCGGCCACTTCCACGAGCCGCACGTCTTCGCCGCACCGAACGGCACGATCGAGCTGCTCGACGCCTGGTTCAACCACCGCTACGTCGCCTGGCCGGGCCGCGGCGGCGGCGGCGCGCAGCCGGGAGCCGCCTGAGGTGCTGCGCGTCACCGTACTCGGCTGCGGCACCTCCTCGGGCGTGCCGGTGCCGGGCTGCGACTGCACGGTCTGCACCTCCGGCGACCCGCGCAACGCGCGCACCCGCTCGGGCGTCTGGCTGCGGCTCGCGCCCGAGGCCAACGAGGTCGAGGACGGCGGCAGCGTCCTGATCGACACCCCCACCGACCTGCGCACCCAGGCGCTGCGCGAGGGCGTGCGGCGGGTCGACGCCGTGCTCTACACCCACGCCCACGCCGATCACGTCTTCGGCTTCGACGAGCTGCGCACCTTCGGCTTCCGCCGACGCGCGCCGATTCCCTGCTACGGTCCGGCCGACGTCCTCGACGCGATCGCCACCACCTTCGCCTACGCCTTCACGCCGCCGCAGCAGCGCGGCGGCGGCACGCCGCAGGTGGTGCTGCGGCCGATCGACGACGCGACAACGCTCACCCTCTTCGGTCACGAGATCATGCCGATCCCGGCCTGGCACGGCAAGCTGCCGGTGTTCGGCTACCGCATCGGTCCGTTCGCCTACATGACCGACTGCAACCGCATCGATCCACCGAGCCTGGCGCGGCTCGCGGGCGTCGAGGTGCTGATTCTCGACGCGCTGCGCTACGATCCGCATCCGACCCACTACTCGGTCGCCCAGGCCATCGAGGTTGCCCAGCGCATCGGCCCGCGCCGGACCTACCTCACCCACCTGAATCACGACATCGACTACCGTCGTCCGGCGGTGGCGCTCCCGAACGACGTGGAATTCAGCTATGACGGACTCCAACTCGACTTCCCCTGATCCGACATCCGACGCCCCCTCGACCTACGCGGTCCCGGTCGGCGGTCGGCTGCGCGGCCCTCTGCACGTGCCCGGCTCGAAGAGCGTCACCCAGCGCTATTTCGATCTCGCGCTGATCGGCCGCGCGCCGATGACCGTCCGCCGGCCGCTGCTCTCCGACGACCCGCTGCTCTTTCTCGACGCCATGCGCACCGCCGGCTTCGGCGTCGAGCACATCGACAGCGCGGTCGTGCTGACGCCGCCCGCGGCGGCCGCCCGCGACGACGGCGACGGCGGCGGCGAGGCGCGCGCGATCTTCTGCGGCAACGGCGGCACGATGTTCCGCTTCCTGACCGCGGCCCTGACCGCCGTGCCCGGCCGCTGGCGCCTCGACGGCGTGCCGCGCCTGCGCGAGCGTCCGGTGGGCCCGCTGATCGACGCCCTGCGCCGGCTCGGCGCCACCGTCGAATGCCTGGTGCAGGAAGGCTACGCGCCGCTGCGGATCCAGGGCGGCACGCTCGGCAGCGGCGAGACGCGGCTCGACGCCGGCAGCTCGAGCCAGTACCTGTCAGCGATGCTGATCGCCGCGCTCGCCGCGCCGGCGCCGGTGACGATCCATCTCGAGGCGCTGACCTCGGCGCCGTACGTCGATCTCACCCTCGACGCGATCGCCGACCTGACCGAGACCGACGACGGCGCGCCGGCGGTCGAGCGGCTGGTCGAATCGGGCGAGACGGTCGGCTTTCGGGTGCGGCCCGCGCGGGTGATCGGCGGCACGATCACCGTCGAGGGCGACGACTCCGCCGCCGCCTACCCCGCCGCCGGCGCGCTCCTGACCGGCGGCAGCGTCCGACTGCACGGCCTGCGCCGCCACACGCGCCACGGCGACCGCGCGCTGCTCGATCTGCTCGCCCGCTGCGGCGCCGATGTGCGCTGGTCGGTCGACGGCGAGGGCGACGACGTGGTGACGATCACCGGCCCCGCGGACGGCTGCCTGCGCGGGCTCACCGAGCCGGTCGACATGAGCGGCATGCCCGACCAGGTGCCGACGGTGGCGGCGCTGGCGCCCTTCCTGCCCGGCACCACGCGCATCGTCGGCGCCGCCCATCTGCGCATCAAGGAAAGCGATCGCCTCGCTGCGATGGCCACCGAGCTGCGCCGTACGGGCGCCGAAGCGCGCGAGCACGACGACGGGCTCGAGATCGACGGCACGTGGAGCGATCCGGCGACCGCGCCGCCGCCGTCGCCGGTGTCGATCGAGACCTACCACGACCACCGCATCGCGATGGCGATGGCGCTCGTCGGCCTGCGCCGTTCGGGCGTGCAGATCCAGCAGCCGGGCGTGGTCGCCAAGTCGTATCCGGATTTCTGGCAGGATCTGGAGCAGCTGCTCCGCAGCTGATCGGCGCCCGTGCCGAGCCCGACCGCGCCCGGCGCGGACGCCGCCTCCGGGCCGACGCCGTCGTCCTCGCCGCGCGTCCGCGCAGAGGCAACCGTCGACGGACCGCCGGCCGGCTGTCCGCTGTGGCACGTCGCGCTGCGCCGCACATCGGGCGTCGGCGCGCCGCTGGACGGGCGCCT
>JBCCOR010000016.1:0-18487 GCA_039025295.1 Acidobacteriota bacterium | reverse complement strand
TTGCTTCGACCACGCACACCAAGAACGCGTGGAACGTCCATTGGAAGACGCCGCCGGCTTCGAGGAAGCGGTCGTAGAGCGCGTCGCCCATGCCCGGACGGTCGATCTGCACGATCGACGTGCTGCCGGCGCCGTTGGGCGTGGGATAGACCACCGGCGGGGCGGTCGGCGCGCCGCTGCCGGGATTGTGGGTGAACGTCGGATCGCGCGGGCTGTTCTGCACCTCGCTCTCGAGAATGTCGAGGTTCCAATCGTCGCGTCCGTCCTGGCGCGGCTGCTCGCTGAGCCGCCAGCTGTGGCGCACGAATTGGATGATCGCGTAGTCGGTGTCGTCCTGGTTGCAGCAGCCCGACGGGTCGCTGACCAGCCAGAACACCTCGATCGGCACGACGTGCTTCGCGCCGCCGTCCGGATCGGGCACCACCGTCGTGCCGCGCCGGACCGTGGTGGTCTTGGGTCGTTTCTTGTACCAGGCCGGCAGCTCGATGCCGCCCGGGGTCTTGACGTGGTGGTTCCACGTGAGCTGGATCTCTTCGACCATCTCGCACGGATCGCCGCCGTTGGGCTGCCAGCGCACCGTGGCGCGGAGGGTCTCCGTGACTGGATCGTCGTTCGGCTGCAGCGCGGGCGGCTCGATCAGGATCGGCGGCATCTGCGCCAGGGCGGTGAGCACGGCGCTGGCGCTGCCCGCGGCCGTGCGCGTTGCGTTGGGCAGCGGCAGATTGGCCCCGGTTCGCGTCACCGTGACGGTGAGCGTGCCGGGATCGGGCGCGATCCGCTGCACCTTGATCCGCGCCTCGAGCCGGCCGAGGCTGGTCATGGTGAATTCCGGCCGCAGCTTCGACCAGCGGACGGTGCCGGTGCGCGCGTAGTCGCCGTTGGCCTGACGCTTGTGCACGTTGAAGGCGAAGATCGCGTCGATCAGGCAGTCGCCCACCTGCACCACGCGCCCGCGCTCGCGGGTGGTGCTGCTGTCGTCTCGGGTGTCGCCGTCGTCGCCGTCATCGTCATCGGCCTGCTGCTGCAGCACGCCGCCGATCGGCACGTCGGTCAGAAACGCGGGCGACTTCTCGACCAGGAGCATCGGCGGATCGATGCGCGGCGGCTCGAAGTCGTCGACGTGGGGATGGTCGAACCAGAGCTGCTCGGGATCGATGGCGGCGGCGCGCGGCCAGGTCCATCCTTCGGACGGGGGCGGGTCGTCTTTGCGCAGGCGGGTCGTTTCTTTGTCGGAGGCGGAGCGATCGTGGGACATGGGTTCTCCAGACGGTGAATGGGTTGAGGCAGGGTTGCGGCAGAAGGGGCAGCGCCGGGTACCGCGGCGGACCCACGGCGTGTACGAACGAAGCATAGGCTGGGCGGACCGAGGAATGTGGACAGATCCAGGTCAATATTCCGGTTGACAAATCGGACTCCAGGAGTCCAATATTGATTCAGACAACACGAAGGGCAGACCGGCCAGGCTGCGCGGCCTCATCCGAGGAATGCGCAGCAGGCGCGGAAAGGCCTGCTTAACCACAACGAAACAAACGTTTTGACGCAGTCGATCGATCGGCTGTTGGAGCTTTTGCGTGCCTATTCGAAAGTACGGGGCCAGCGCGATGATTGCAGCCCTCTTGGCGATCACCCCCGCGTGGGCCCAGCAGCCCGCCTCGAGCGATGCGCAGTCGACGGAGGTCGCCGAGGACGCGGCCGCCGACGGCGCGGTCGCCAGCGACGACACGACCATCACCGACGAGATCGTCGTCACCGGCGGCCTGCTCGTCGACACGCTGCAGGACACGCCCGAGAGCGTCGCGGTCTGGCAGAGCGACGACCTCACCGATGCCGGCATGGGCGAGCTGCAGGACATCTTCAACCAGACCGCCAACGCCTATCCGATCAACAACGGTGAAGGCTTCGGCATCCGCGGCATCAACCACGTCAGCGTCGGCACCGGCGGCACCGGCGAGCTCGGCAGCTACTACGTCGACGGCGTCGCGATCACCGGACTGGCCAAGCGCGTCGGGCCGATGCAGCTGTGGGATGTCAATCAGGTCGAGATCCTGCGCGGCCCGCAGACCACCAACGTCGGCCGCAACGCGCTTGCCGGCGCGGTGGTGCTCAACACGCAGGATCCGACCTTCCGCACCGAGAGCCGCTGGCGCGCCGGGCTCGCCGACGAGGCGACGTGGGACGTGGCCGGCATGGTCAATCTGCCGGTGGGCGAGAGCGCCGCGCTGCGCGTGACCGCCGAGGCGTGGAACACCGACGGTTTCGTCACCAACCCGACCCGCGGCGAGGATGACTACGACGCGCGCGAGAACCTCACGCTGCGCGGCAAGTTCCTCTACCAGCCGCAGCAGCGCGACGACCTCAGCGTGCTGCTCTCGCTGCAGTACGGCGATTCGACGCGCGGCAGCGATCTGGTCGACCTGGCCGACAAGGACGCGCGCGAGGTGCTGTCGAATCTCGACGCCTTCGAAGACAACGAGAGCCTCGTCGCCTCGGCCGACGTGCGCTGGCGGATCAACGACACCTGGCAGCTGCGGTCGATCACCTCGTTTCTCGACAGCGACTACGATTTCTTCGACGACGTCGGCCTGGGCCCCGGCGACGGTGACGCGTTTACCGCGCGCGACTCGATCGATCGCAACTGGGCACAGGATGTTCGCTTCGAATACGCCCGTGGCAATACGCGCGGCGTCGCCGGTCTCTACTACACGCGCGTCGACAACGATGGGCTGACCGCCACCGAGTCGCTGCTCATCCCGGCCGAGCTCGGCATCCCGGCGCCCTTTCTGCCGTTCTACAGCGAGCCGATTCAGGTGCGGCTTGACAGTCCTTTCGACTTCGACACCACCAACGCGGCCGCGTTCACCCACTGGAGCTGGCAGGCCGGCGAGCATTGGTCGTTCTTCGCCGGCCTGCGCTACGACTACGAAGAGCAGGACGCCGATCAGACCACGGCGACCCGCCTGCTGAGCGGCATTCCCGATACCCGTTTCCTGCCGCCCGAGCTGCGGGCCGTCATCGACTCGATCAACGCCGGGCTGCTGGCGCTTCTCGGCACGACGCGCTCGATGACCGAGACCGACTACGACGCCTTCCTGCCCGAGTTCGGCGTCAGCTACGCCTGGAGCGACACGGTGACGACCAGCCTGTTCTACAAGCGCGGCTACCGCGCTGGCGGCGCCGAGCTCAGCCTGATCGGTCGGCGCAACGAATTCGATCCGGAAACCCTCGACATGGTCGAGCTGTCGATGCGCGCGCTCGCGCAGGACGGTCGCCTGGTGCTCAACGCCAACGTCTACGGCGGCCGCTGGGTCGATCAGCAGGTGACGGTGCAGGCGAGCGACAACGTCTTCGATCGCCTGACCGAGAACGTCGGCGAGTCGGAGATCTACGGCGTCGAGGTCGACTTCAGCTACCGGCCGCAGGCGCCGTGGAATCTCTACGGCTCGGTCGGCTTTGCGCACACCGAGTTCATCGATTTCGACAGCGCCGCGCGCGGCGATCTCTCGGGCAACCGCTTCAGCCTCGCCCCGGAGTGGACCGCCGCCCTCGGCGCCAACTACCGCTTCGCCAATGGCTTCTTCGTCCACGGCGATCTCAACTACCAGGGCGAGGCGTTCGGCAACGTCGACAACGAGGACGAGCTGACGACCGACGAGCGCACGCTGCTCAATCTGCGCGTCGGCTACGAAACCGCGCGCTACTCGATCCTCGGCTACATCACCAACGCCACCGACGAGGCCTACGCGATCTCCGCCTTCCGCAATCTCGACGGTCGCGTCTTGGGCAAGGTCGGCGATCCGCGTCAGGTCGGCGTCCAACTCGTTTTGCGCTACTGACGGTGCCGATGCGAGATGTCGACATCGACGCACGTGATCGCCGCAGCGCTCTGCGCCCAGTTCGCCGCCCTGCTGCTGCTCGGCGTCTCGCGTCCCGTGTATTGGCAAACCATCGCCGCGCGCGGCGGAATCCGACGTACGGTCGGAGCCGCTGCCTGGATCCTGCTGCTGGCATCGCTGACTGGCTGGAGCGATCGCTACGGCTGGGAGATCGGCAGCGCGTGGTTCGTTCTCTGGGCTGCGCTCGCCGCGATGGTCGCGACCGCTGTCCTGAGCCTTCGGCCGCGCGCGGCGATGGTCTTGGGCACGATGTTTTTTACCGCGGCGCTCGGCGCCTGGCTGCTGTGAGCGGCGCACGGGCATGACGCGCGCAACCGCCGCGCCGGCGTCCGGCGCCATCGCCGAACCGACCGCGCCGCCGCGCCGCGCCGCGGCTGCGCTGATCGGCGGCTCGCTGCTGTCGTTCGTCTTCGGCTTCTGCGTCACGATTTACGTGCCGGGCGCCGACGGGCTCGACGAAGCGTTCCTCGGCGGCCTCAGCCTGGTCGTGATTTGGCCGGCGGTCATGCTGTGGATTCTCTTCGCCCACTCGACCCGCCAGGCCTGGCTGCGGGCGCTGGTGCCGTTCGTCGTTCTGCTCACCCTCGGATTGATCGGGTTCCTGACATGAGTCGACGCGCGCGCGGTCTCGGACCGCTCCGGCTGACCCGCGAAGCGGTCAAACGCTATTTCGACATCCACTCCGCGATCGGCGTGATCGGCGGTCTGGTGTTCTTCGTATGTTCCTTCAGCGGTGCGCTGGCGCTCTTCGAGCGCGAGCTGATCGCGTGGGAGCGGCCGGCCGTGCGCTATGTCGCGCCGTCGGCCGGCGCCGAGATGCTCGGCGCCGACGCCCTGCTCGCCCGCGCGCACGCGCATCTGGGCGACGAGCGCGACCTGTTCGTCACCCTGCCGACGCCGATGAACGGCGGCTTCCTGGCGCGCGCGTTCGGCGGCGACCGCGGGCGCGACGAGGTGATGCTCCATCCCTACACCGGCGCGCTGCTCCCGAACGATCACGATCAGGCGCGGGCGTTCGCGTTTCTCACCCATCTCCACACCGATCTGCATTTGCCGCGGCCGTTCGGTCGCTACCTGGTCGGCCTGATCGGCGTGTTCATGATGATGGCGCTGATCTCCGGCGTGATGGCGCATCCGCAGGCGCTGCGCAACGTCTTTCTCATGCGCTGGCGACCGCGCCTGCGGCTGACGCTCAGCGATCTGCACAAGCAGCTCGGCGTCTGGGGGCTGGTGTTCGGCTGGGTCATGGCCGCCACCGGTGCCGTCATCGGCCTGCTCGGCATCTTCGCGCCGATCATGGTGCTGAGCGCCTTCGACGGCGACGTCGGCAAGGCGACCGAAGCGTTCTCCGGGCCGCACGCCGAGAAGACCGGCGTTCACGCGGCGATGCTGCCGGTGTCGTCGCTGATCGAGACGCTCGAGCAGCGCGTGCCGGACACCGAGGTCCGGAGCTTCTTGATCAGCCACTGGGGCGACGAAACGGCCGAGGTTGCGCTCAACCTCACGCCCACGCCCTACCGCGCCATGGTCGCCGGTGAGACCCATCGCGTGAGCCTGGTCGACGGCAGCACGATCCACGTCAGCACCTTCACCACGCGCGGCGCGGGCACGCGCCTCTTCGGCACGGTGCAGCCGCTGCACTACGGCCTGTTCGGCGGCCGCGCGCTCAAGCTGGTGTATTTCGTGTCGGGCATTCTGCTGTCGCTGATGATCGCGACCGGCAGTCTGATCTGGCTGGAGCGCCGTCGCGCCCAGCAGCCCGTCGACGCGCGCGATCGCTATCGCGGGCTGGAGCGTCTGCACGTGGGCGTGACCGTCGGCATCGTGCTTGCCTCGGCCGTCGCGATCGCCGTCGGGCGATTCGCGTCCGCGTACACCGAGCCGGCGTTCTGGCTCGCCTGGCTGGGCGTGATCGCCGTCGCCTACGGCATGCGCGACGTCTACGCCCTGATGCGCATCGGCGGCTGGCTGACCGGCGGCGTTCTGTGCGCCACGGCCGCGGGCGATCTGCTGCTGTCGTCGGTGCAGACGCCGGCGACGATCCAGGTCAGCTGGGTCGTGCTGGTGATCGGTTTCGTGATTCTCGGGCTGTCGGCGATTCGCCCCAGCGGGCGCGCGCGCTCGGCAGCCGCTCCCCTGCGCACCGCCGCCGCGTCACCGCCGCCGTGAGCGGCAGGCGCATAACTGTTGTCTGGCATTGCGCGCCGCATCGCGGCCGCGCCTGCGCGCGGGGCGCCATGCGCCGCGCACGATGAATGAGGAGTGCAACGATGAAAAACGTGTCCGTTTTCACGGTTTTGAATATTTTGATCTGTGCCTACGTGGCGGTGACGCTCGCCGTCATGGCCAGCACCGAGCCCGCCTACGTGGGCAAAGTGGCCACGATCGACACGGTCGATCGCGCGGCGCTGCTCGAGAGCCTGCGCCGCGGCGGCCACGTGATCTACCTGCGCCACGCGCAAACCGAGAAGGACTACGCCGATCAGGTGACGGCCGATCCCAGCGACGGCTCGACCCAGCGCGTTCTGAGCGAGGCCGGCTGGCATCAGGCCAAGGCCATCGGTACCGCGTTCCGCACCCTCGGCATTCCCGTCGGCAAGGTGGTCTCGAGCGAGTACTTCCGCGCCTGGCAGACGGCGGATCTCGCGTTCGGGACGTATGAGAAGGCGGCGGCGCTGAACTTCGAGCCGGCCGAGGACTACAGCCCGATTCAGGTCAAAGCCATGCGCACGCGCGTCAAGCCGTTCCTGGTCGAGATGCCCGAGGCGGGCACCAACACCGTGCTCGTGGGTCACGACGATCCGTTCGAGGCCGTCACCGGCATCTATCCGGAGCCGCAGGGGGTCGCCTACGTGCTGACGCCCGACGGCGAGGGCGGCTACGCGATCGCGGCCAAGCTCGAATCGCAGGACTGGAGCAAACTCGCCCGCTGAGCGTCGATCGACGCCCGGGCGTCAATCTTCGTCGAGCTCTTTCGCCGTCCCCGACGCCACCGTGTCGTCGGTGTCGTCGTCGTCCGCCGCCGCGTCGTCGACGGTCAGCAGCAGCACCGTGATGTTGTCGAAGCCGCCGCGCGCGTTGGCGTCCTCGACCATGCGGTGGCAGACCGCGTCGAGCGGCTCGTCGCTCGCCAGGCGGGCGTGGATGTCCTGATCGCTCATCATCGTCGTCAGGCCGTCGGAGCAGAGCAGGAAGAGATCGCCCGGCACCACCGCCACCTCGCTCAGATCGACCACCACCTCGCTGTCGCCGCCGAGCGCGCGCGTGACGACGTTCTTGAGCGGGTGCGACTTCGCCTGATCCTCCGACAGATAGCCGGCGACCACCTGCTCGTTGACCCAGGTGTGGTCCTGCGTGAGCAGCTCGAGATGGCCGTTGCGCATGCGGTAGGCGCGGCTGTCGCCGACGTGGGCGACGGCGAGCGTGCTGCCGCGCAGCATCGCGCCGACCACCGTCGTGCCCATGCCGAGCAGCGAGCCGTCTTCGCGGATCGCGTTCAACACCTGGTCGTGGGCGACGTGGATCGAGCGCTTGATGCGGTTGGAATGATGGCTGATGCTGTGGTCGTACGCGATCGGCAGCGTGCTGTCGTGATCTTCGGACTGCGCGATGAAGGCGTGCATCGACTCGACCGCGATGCGCGAGGCGACCTCGCCGTGGTTGTGACCGCCCATGCCGTCGGCGACGATGTACACGCGGTGCTGATCGTCGATCTCGAAGCAATCTTCGTTGTGGCTGCGCAGCAGACCGGTGTCGGTCAGTCCGGAAGATCGAACGTGGAACATCAGAACAGTTTCCTGAACAAGCTCGCTTTCTCCTTGGCCGGCTCGGACTTACCGCCCGAAGGGGCGCCAAGATCTTCCAGCGCGCGGCGGATACTGGCGCTTTCGTTGGGCCCGGCGAGGCGCAGAGCCCGGTTGTAGTATTGCCGCGCGCGCGGGGCGAGTCCGCTCTGCGCGAAGATCCGGCCCGCCAGCTTGAGGTAGACGACGTTCTCCGCCTCCAGCTCGAGCGCCTTCAGGATGGCCTCGCGCGCCTGCGGCCACCAGCGCTCCTGCTGCAGACAGGTCATGGCGAGATGATGCCAGGCCTTGGCGCTCTTCGGGTTGCTCTGGGTTGCACGACGGAAGTTGTCGGCGGCATCGATCGTATTGCCGCTATTGTACGCCTTGATGCCGCGCGTCAGATAGACCCGCAGCAGCCGCTCCGCCTCGCTTTCCTGCGGCGCGCTCGCCTGATGCTCGACGTGCGCCAGCGTGAGGTCGTGCTGGCGCCGCCGGTTGGGGTCGCTGAGCACGTTGAACGCCTCGGTGATCGCCTGGAAGGCGCGCTCGGCGTCGGGTTTTTCCTCGCGGCTGAAGCGATCGGGATGCTTTTCGCGCGCCAAGGCGCGAAAGCGCGCCTTGATCTGATTCGTCGTCGCATCGCGCGGGATGGACAGGATGGCGTAGAAATCTTGCTGCATCGTGTTCACGGCTGGATCCCTCGAAAGCGCCTCAACCCTGGCGAACCGTGTAGAGCCGCCGCGCCATGCTGCGGACGGCCTCTGAGACGTTGCGGTCGCGGCCGATCTCTCGCAGATCGCGCGTCGACAGGCGTGAAACCAGCTTGCGGGAGGTGGCGATGGCGGTGCGCGGGTTCTTCACCAGATTTTTCACCACATTGTACTTCCGAATCCATTCGCGCTTCTTGGGGATTTCTTCGAGCACCTCGAAGACCACCGCGCGGCTGGCCGCGATCATCTCGACCTCTTGGTCGGTTAGGTTGTTGCTGTGCATCGTGGCGAGCGCGACCTGGGTACTCGTATCGCGGATCAGCACGCTGCGCAGCTGCTGGCTGGCGCCGCGCGCGAGCTTGATGCGCGCGGGCACGGGCAGGGCGCGAATCTGCGCGTCGTTGAGCTTGGTGACGTCGAATTCGCTGTCGTCGTTTTCGTCGATGGCCTTGACCGGCGCGCCGTCGGCGTCCTCGGGCTTGTCGTCGCCCTCGGTCAGCGCGGCCGCGCGCTGGGCGGTCTGGCTGCCGCCCTCGCGCACCTCGTCGATCGCCTCGCGCACGTCGTCGTCGGTCCACGTGTCGGCCTCGGCCTTGATCTCGGCGGCGCTCTTGTAGGGCACCTTGTCGCGCGGCAGGAGATGCTCGCGGTATTCCCAGATGCGCCGCTTGGCGTAGCGGCTGAGCGCGGCATTGCTCTCCAGCGCGACCAGGATCTCGGGCTCGTCGACGATCGCATCCTGGCGCAGCAGCAGGATTTCCTGTGCGTCGTCGTGCAGATGCGGCGCGAGCGCGATCAGCACGCTCGACGGCACGTCGCGCCGCCGCATCATCGCCTCGACCATCGTCGGATGGCGGTTGTGCGCAGCGAAGTAGAGCAGCTGCGCCTCGTCGGCGTGCTCGCGCAGGAAGTTGGCGCCGATGTGCGGATCGAGCGCGCCAAGCGAGGTCGCGGCGGCGCGGGCGACGTCGGCGTCGCCGCCGCCGGCGAGCGCAATTTGCAGCGGCACCAGCTCTTCCGGCGGCAGCGGCGCGAGGCCTTCGGCAGCCATCTGCTGCAGCTGCTTGTTGCCGCTGTTCAGGATCTGATCGACGAGCGGATTGGCGGTCATGGCATGCCCCGCTGCGCGGCTGTGCCGGCGGTCGTGGCGGTGCGCTCGGCTTCGAGCGCGCGCACGGTGTCGAGATCGATGGTCACGCGCCGCACGTTCTGCTGCACGGTGCCGGGTGGATCGAACGGCTGGCCGTTGAGCTCGATGCGCGCCGCTGAGGCGTTGCCGAGGGTCAGCGCCAGGCTGGTCGACGCGGTCAGACGCAGCGACTCGCCCTGGACGCGCTCCTCGCTGATCACCCGTCGACCGTCGGCCGCGACCTGCACCCAGCAGTTGCCGACGAAGTCGATGGTGACGCGCAGCGGGGGCAGATCGGCGTTGTCGGGCGTCGGCTCGAGCGCGCTCGCGAGGGCGTCGCTGGCTTCGGCATCCGCCGACGCCGACGGGTCGTCGGCCGGCGCGCCGTCGGCGTCGCCGGCCGGTCCGCCGGCGGCATCCACGTCGCCGGCCGGTCCGCCGGCGGCGCCCGCTGCGTCGACTGCCGGAGCAGCGTCGCGTGCGGCGGGCGTGTCGTCGACCGCGGCCGGCGCCGGCGCGGCCTGGACCGTGGTCGTCGGCGGATCGGTCGCCTGGCCGAGGTTCGACCAGCGTGAGAGCAGCGCGACCGCGCCGATCAGCACCAGCACGATCGCGATCAGGCCGAGCGCGTAGCGCCCGTCGCGCGCGCTGCTGCTGCTGCCCGTGGCGCGATCGCGCCGCGACGCGCTGCTGCGACGAAGATCGCGCCGCTGTCGCGCGCCGCGGCCGCCCGACGCGGGCTCGTCCTCGGCCTCGTCGAGCGCGCGCTGGCGGGCGGCCAAGTAAAAATTGATCACCTCGTCGGGATCGATCCCAACGTAGCCGGCGTACTGCTTCAAGAAGCCCTTGGCGAAGACCGACGCCGGCAGCAGATCGAAGCGATCGCCTTCGAGCGCCTGTAAATAGCGCATGCTGATCTTGCTGCGCTCCGCGATTTGGCGCAGATCGATGTCGCGCACCTCGCGCTGCTGGCGCAGCCACGTGCCGAACGATTCGCCGTCGGACTGCGGCGTCATCGACGCATCCGTCTCCGTGCGCGCATTTTTCTTCATGCGAGCGCGGGGCAGCGGTTCGAGGCGAAGGCGGTCGGGAAGGTCATAGGATCGCAAATCGGCCAGTCGAGCGGCGTCGAGGCACGCCGGTACAAAATCATGGGTCGTCGGCGTAGGGCGGACGTTCGGCGTGAGACGTGGGTTCCTCTCGCGGCCGGCGGCGCGAGGCGGCGGGCGTCATGTGCGCGTCCGATGCTTCGTCCGTGGAGAGAACAATCCAGGAATCATCGTCTTGATCGTACTTTATCGAGTGCCCGTCAGAAGGGTCAATCGGTTGGCTGCGAAGGAGTTCGGCGCGCGGGGACGGATGCGGACGCGCCTCGAGCAGGGTCTTCGCACGATGCCGCACGATCGCGGGCAGTGCCTCGGCGTTGGCGACCGCGGCCAGATCGTCGGATGCGAGTGTGGGCAAGGCGTCGAACACGGCGGCGAAGGGCGCGCGCGGGTTGAGCGCCAGCGCCGCGCGGATCTCCCGCCGCACGCCCCAGCGGGGATGACGCGCCAGATGGTCGAGCGCCCGCGGCGCCGCCTCGGGATCGCTCGCCAGGGCCAGCAGCTGGCGCTCGGTCAGGCGCGGATTGTCGAGCAGCGCGGCGATCACCCGCGGCGACGGATCGCGCCGCAGCAGATTGCGCACCTCGGATCCGGCCCGGCGCGCGAGCGCGAGCTTCTCGCCCACCGCGAGCTTCGGTAGGCGCATGCCGAGGTAGCGCTCGCCGGCGGCGCGCAGCGACGGCCGCAGGCGCATGTCGATCGACAGCTCGAGCAGATCGCGCCAGTACAGCCCCGGCACGAAGCGCAGCGCGAGATGCTCCGGCGTGCGCGGATGGCGCGCCAGCAGGCGCCGGATCTCGTAGTGGGCGATCAGCGGACGGATGGCGCCGAGCGCGTCGAGGATCTCGCCCGTGACGTGCGGATTGCGCAGCACGAACCGGGCTTCCTCCGGCCCGATCGCGGTTCCGTGGAGATCGATCAGCCGGGTCAGCTCGGCGGTCGAGGCGTCGCGCAGGCGCTGGCGCGTGGCGGCGTCGAGGCCGCTGCGACCGGCGCGTTGCGCACGTTGCGGCGTCGGTGTTGGCGGCGTCGGTTGTCGATCGACGGTCATTCTGGATACTCTATCCTCCCAACAGACGGCATAAACGGGCGGACCCACGCTCAATGAGTTCTCTGCGCGGACCCCACGCCTGGCGGATCCGCCTCTGCGTATCGCCTCCATCTCACCCGTCGTCGTCGTGCCCCTACGCGCGGGCCGGCCGACACTCGCACAGAAACGGATACCCGAATTCATGGCTCTGGCTGACGATTTGGAGCGCAACCTGGCCAGCAAGGACTTCGACGCGGTCGAAGACACCTGGCTCGCCCTGCTGGAACAACCCGACACCGATCTCGACGTCTTCCTCGACGCGGCCAAGGACATGGCCGCCGCCGGCGAGGACGGTCGCGCTCGACCGCTGCTCGACATGCTCGACGAGCAGCTGCGCAATCGCGAGGCCTGGGCGCTGCGCCTCGAGGTGCTGCGCGAGGTCGGCGCGGTCATGCACGATCCGGCGCGCCTGCACAAGGCGGTGGTCGACACGCTGCGCGCGCTGCACGGCGAGCACCACATCTTCGAGGCGATGGTCGAGCATCTGCGTCTCAACAAAGCGATCGAAGACACGCCCAAGATGTGGACGAAGGTCAATCGCTTGAGCACCCTGATGTCGTTCGACATCGGCTCGATCGTCTACATGGAGGGCAAAGGCGCGGGCGAGGTGCTCGAGTCGAACATGGCCCTCGAAAGCTTCAAGGTGCGCTTCGAGCATCTCGGCGAGATCCGCGTCGGCTTCCGCGCCGCCGGCAAGCTGCTGCGTCCGCTGCGCGCGAGTCACATCCTGCGCCGCAAGCGCGACGAGCGCGAGGTGCTCGAGGCGCTGCGCGACGGCAATCCGCCCGAGCTGCTGCGGATCGTCCTCGAGAGCTACGAGGATCCGCGCACCGGCGCCGACATCCGTCGCGATCTCGCCGGCATCGTGCCGGACAGCCGCTGGAGCAGCTGGTGGGCGACCGCGCGCAAGCATCCGCAGGTGCTGGCCGACGGCAAGGGTCGTCGGGCCTACCGCTGGGCGGCGAGCAGCGAGGACGCCCGCGGCTCAGTCTGGGAGACCTTCCAGGCCGCCGAGCCGCGCCGTCAGATCGCGCTCCTGCGCGCCGAGGGCAGCCGTGATCCGGCGCTCAAGACCCGCATGTCGGCCCATTTGGTCGATCTGGCGTCGAACGCCGCCGACGAGGATCCCGGCCTGGCCTGCGAGATCTGGTTCGCGCTCGACAAGCACGGCGAGGTGCCGACGTCGGTGTCGTGGCGTCCGGCGGCGCGCATGGCCGCGGGCGACGATCTGCGGCCGATGCTGCGCGGCATCGAAGACCGCGGCGCGCGCGAGCGCGTCTACCGCATGGCCCAGCAGAGCAGCGACGACTGGCAGACGCTCTTCGAAGACATGTTCTGGGAAGAACAGGAGCCGCGCATCCTCGATCTGCTCGCCGAGGTTCTGGGCAACACCGACCGCGCCCGGGTCGACGCCGCCTTCGATCAGCTGCTGGCGCAGCCGCGCAAGTCGCCGGGGGCGTTCGTGTGGTTCGCCGAGCGCGCCGCCGGCCGGCCGATGTGGCTCGACCGCAACCCTCTGCGCATGCTCAACCAGGTGCTCTTCGCCCTGACCGACAACACCTTCGCGACCTACAAGACCCGCCTGCTGGCGCTCTTCGAGTCGGGCGCGACCGTGCCGCGTCTGCTCTCGGTGCTGAGCGAGACCCAGGCGCCGGCGGCGCTGTCGGCGATCGAGAAGACGACGGTCATCGACGGCTACCAGAAGGAGTTGCTGCAGAACGCGCTCTACCTCAAATTCCCGAGCCTGCGGCGCGATGAAGAGACGCCGCTCTACGCCCTGCCGGCGTCGATCGCCGACAAGCGCCAAGCGCTCAAGACCCTGCTCGAGGAGGAGATTCCGGCCAACCGTCGGGCGATCGAGGAGGCGCGCGAACTCGGCGATCTGCGCGAGAACTTCGAGTACAAGTCGGCGCGGCAGCGGCACGAATACCTGTCGGCGCGCGCCACCGAGCTCGACAACGACCTCAAGCGCGCGCGCCCGATCGAGCCGCTGCGGGTCGACGGCAGCGAGGTGATCATCGGCGCCCGGGTGGCGCTCACCGACGCCGACGGCGGCGACCGCGTGATCACCATCCTCGGCCCCTGGGAGAGCGATCCCGAGGCCGGCGTGCTGTCGAACGAGTCGGCGCAGGCGCAGGCGCTGATCGGCGCCAAGCCCGGCGACGCGGTGACCCTCGGCGACGTCGACTACACGGTCGGCACGATCGAGCCGTCGCCGATCACCGGCGCGTCCTGAGCGCGTCGGCGCGCGCTGACGCCGTCCTCCTGGGTCGGATCCTGCGCGGACCCGGCCCTTCGGTCTGCTGGCGACCGAGCCGCGCGCGTCAGCGCACGAAGCGGATGAGGATGAAGGCCAGGATCATCAGTAGCACCAGGCCGAACGCGATGCCGTTGAGAAACAGGCCGATGCGTGCGCTGGTCGAGGGCATGCCGCGGCTGCGTCCGGCGCGCTGGCCGAGCCAGGCGAAGCCGAGGCCGAGCAGCGCCAGGCCGGGCGTCAGCAGCGGCGCCGCGTAGGCCGCGACCTGCCCGCCCCACACCGGCGCCACCAGCATCCACGCCAGCCGCCGCGACGGCAGGATCAGCAGGAAGCAGACGATCGAGAGCAGGCCCCACGACGGCCGCAGCGACACCGGCGCATAGGCGTCGCCGACGACGTCGGCCAGGTCGTCGCGCGGCCGCGCGGCCCGGATGCGCGCCACGGCGAACCTCAGTCCTCGGGGCGCTCGCCCGCGGGCGCCATCTTGACGATCCGCGGCTGAAAGCGCATCAGCGGCGTGACCAGATCGCGCTGCGCGGCCATCACCGACTCGATGTCGCGATAGGCCATCGGCACCTCGTCGAGGCCGGCCGAGAGCAGCTCCACCTGACGCTCGGCGAGCAGCGCGCGCGCCTGCGACCAGGTGAAGGATTCGTTGGCCTTGCGCCGGCTCATCACCCGGCCGGCGCCGTGCGACGCCGACCGCAGCGCAGCCTCCCGGCCGCGGCCGCGGACGATGAACGCCGGGCTCGCCATCGAGCCGGGAATCACGCCCAGGACGCCCGCGCCCGCGGGCGTGGCGCCCTTGCGATGCACGATCACGTCCTCGCCGTCGTGATGCTCGCGCCAGGCGAAATTGTGATGATTCTCGACGTCGAGCAGCACGTCGGCGCCGAGCGCGCGGGCGATGGCGCGGTGAATGCAGGCGTGGTTGGCCTCGGCGTAGCGGCCCATCAGCGTCATGGCCTGCCAGTAGGCCGCGCCGTCGTCGCTGTCGAGATCGAGCCAGGCCAGATGGCGCAGGACCTTGGGCAGCTCGGGATGCTGCTCCATGGCGCGCTTGCTGTAGTGGCTGGCGACGTTGGCGCCCGCGCCGCGGCTGCCGCTGTGGCTGAGCAGCGCGAGATAGACGCGCCCGCGCTCGAGGCCGAGATCGTCGTCGCGCGCGGCTGGGTCGTCGCCGATCGCATCGTCGCCGGCGGTATCGCGGTTGTCGCTGCGGTCGTCGTCGGCGATCGGCTCGTGCGTCAGCAGGCCGAACTCCACGAAGTGGTTGCCGCTGCCGCTGGTGCCGAGCTGGCGCCAGGCTCTGTCCTTGAGGCGGCGCAGCAGCGGATCCGACTGCCACGCGGGATCGTCCATCACGTCGTGCGTTTGCGGCGTCTGGAAGCGCGCGCCGATGCCGAAGCGGGTTTCGCGTTCGAGGGTTTTGGCCAGGCGGTCGCGCTGGCCGGTGATCGCGGTCGGCGGCAGGTCGAGCACCGTGAGCTTCATGCGGCAGGCGATGTCGACCCCGACCGCGTACGGAATCACCGCGTTGCGCGTGGCGAGCACGCCGCCGATCGGCAGGCCGTAGCCGAGATGGGCGTCGGCCATCAGCGCGCCGCGCACCGCGATCGGCAGCGTGCAGGCGTTGGCCATCTGCGCGCGCGAGGCGTCGTCGGCGTCGTCGCCCCACTGCGCGTAGGGCGCGGGCTCGGCGCGCGGCGCGTAGGCATCGCGCGCCGCCTCGCGGTCGATCAGCGCCTGCGCCAGCGCGCCCCAGATCGGGTCGTCGAGAAATCGATCGGGCGCGTCGCGCACGCGGACGACGCCGTCGCGCAGCGCGCGCTTCTTGACGCCGCTGCGCGCCGCGGCGGCGACCGCCTGCTGGGCGCTCTTGATCGTCGCATCGCCGCGCAGGCCGAGGGCGAGAAGGTCACGTCGTCGCATGGTGGTGGGCAGGGAAGCGCGGGGGTATCCGTCACGGTTTCGCCGGTCTGAGAGACGGCGCGCGCGCCGGCGCTGCGCATCTCTCGCATCGTAGCAGACTCCGTTGTTGGCACGGGGCGAGCGCGGCCTCTTGTAACGTTCTGCCACTGACCACCGCCTGTGCAAATACTCTTTCCATTCATTTCTTGAGGTACAGACGATGTTGTTAGTCAACGGAGACGACGGGACGACGACGTATGAGGCGGCCAGCGGCACGGCGACGGCGCCTGCGACCGGGGCGGAGCCCGACGATTTTCCCAGCGACGGCCCAATCGGCGATTCGGCGCCCGCGAATTTGCACGAGCACCGGCGCCCGATTCAAGGTTGCCTGGACCCCTTCAGCTTCGCCCGCATCCGCACGCCGCTCGGCAGCCGAACGTTCACGGTGACGTTCTTCCCCGAGAATCAGGAGATCGGCGTGCAGGTCGAGGTCGATCGTCGCGCGCACGACGGCGCGCTGCTGGTCTGCGATCCCAACACCGGCGCGCATTTCGCGCTCCCGCTCGCGCGCAACCGCTGCCGCCAACGCGCGTCCACTTAGCATGCTGCAAAACGGCGCGGTCGAATGGGCTGGCGTGCGCCGCGGGCATACACTGCGGTCATGATCGCACTGCTGCCCCTTCGACCGTGGACGTCGCGCGTCGCCGTCCGCGCGTCGCGGCTTCTGGCCGCGGCGTGCGGGCTCGGCTGCGCGATCGCGGCACCGGCCGCATCCGATGACTGGCCGCCGTGTCCGCGCGGCGCGGCGGCCTACGGCGACGCGCCCGTGCTCGCGCCCGGCAGCGCACCGCCGACCGCGATCGCGCCCGGCGCGGTGGTGCGCTATCGCGTGCCGCTGGCCGCGGGTACCTACGTGTGGGGACGCGTCCAGCAGCGCAGCGGCGTCGATCTGCGGGTCGATTTCTTCGATCCCGCGGGCGGCCATCTGATGCAGTCCGACATGACCGGTGCCGGCGGCGATCCCGAAGCGTTTGCGGCGGTCGCCGAGCGCGACGGTGTGCACGGACTGTGCGTGCGCGCTCGGCGCGTTGCGTCCGCCGACGCGGCGTCCGCCGGCGCGACGTCTGCCAACGCGGCGTCCGCCGGCGCGACGTCCGCCGGCGCGCTCGCCCTGGCCGGCGTGCAATTCGTGCCCGAGGCGCCGACGAGCCTGCGCCGCTGGGCGGCGCTCGATCAGGCCTATCTGGCCGCCCAGGCGCTGGCCCGGCGCGACGACGCCCAGGCACGCCTCGAGACGGTCGCGCGCTGGCGGCGAGCGCGAAAGCACGGCGAGGTGCTGACCGCCGCGGGCGACGTCGAGGCGGCGGGCAGCCTGGCCTCGACCCTGCACAACCAGGCGCGCGCGCTGCACCGGCTCGGGCGGCGCGCAGACGCCCGAGCGACCTACCGTGCCGCCCTGGTGCGCTGGCGCGCGCTCGACGGCCAGCGGGGCGCGCCCGCGTCGACCACGCTCGACATCCTGCGCGCCGATACCCTGCACAACCTCGGCGTGCTCGAGCACCAGCTCGGTGAGATCGACCGCAGCCGACGCCATCTGCGGACAGCGCTCGCGCTGCGCCGTCGGCACGCGTCGCCCAAGGTGCCCGAAACGCGCTATGCCCTCGCCGTCACGGCGCGCACCGCGGGCGCCTTCGATCGCGCCCAGGCGCATCTGCGCGCCGTCCAGGCCCGCGCCCGCGCCGCGCCCGATCGCTACGCGCGCCTGGCCATCCGCGCGCTGGTCGAGCAGGGGCGCATCGATCGGCTGCGCGGTGAGCGACAGACGGCGCTGCGCAGCTTCACGCGCGCGCTGGCCCGGCTCGAACGCGCGCCGCGCCCGGATCGTCCGGAGATGGCGAGCGTCCATCTCAGCCTGGCGCTGCTCTACGCGGATCTCGACGCCGTCGATCGGGCGCGCGACCATCTCGGTCGCACGGCCGCGCTGCTGGCCGATCTCGGCGATCGCCACGGCCTGGCCGCGGTCGCCACCAACCGCGCCTGGCTCGACGACCGCACCGGTGATCTCGACGCCGCCATCGCCGGCTACGACCGCGCCCTGACGCAGGTGCGCGCGCTGCGCGATGCCGGCCTCGAGAGTCAGCTGTTGGCCAACCGCGGTGACGCGCGGCGCCGGCGGGCGCTCGGGCCGGATGCGCGGCCCGACGATCGCCTGCGCGCGTGGGCCGATCTGGTCGCCGCGTCGGTGCAGGCCGCGCAGCTCGATCAGCTGCGCTACGTCGCGGTCGGCCTGCTGCATCGCGGCCGGATGCGGGCCGATCTCGGCGATGCGGCGGCTGCCGATCGCCACCTGGCCAACGCCGTGCGCGCGGCGGCGCGACTCGACGATCGTCCGCTGCAGCGCGCTGCGCTGACGGCGCGCGCCGACGCGCTGCGCCAGCTCGGTCGCGACGACGCGGCGGCCGACTGCCTGGCGCGCGCGCTGACGCTGACCGAGGCGCTGCGCGCCGGCCTGGCCGATCTCGACGACCGGGCGGGCGCGCTCGGCGACAGCCGGCCGACCTACGAACGCGCGATCGCGCTCTACGCCGACCGCGCGCGCGCAG
>JBCCOR010000015.1:0-19068 GCA_039025295.1 Acidobacteriota bacterium | reverse complement strand
AGGATCAGCTGTTCCGCGGGATCCTCGCCGTCCGGCGGTGGCGGCGGGTCGCGCAGCGGGACGCTGAAGAGGAGATCGACCTCGGCGCTGTGCGGCTGGCCGAGGCCGGCCGCGAGGACGGTGTCGACGGACTTCGACCGCGCCAGGTCGAGCCCCGTGGCAACGTCGGGGGCCGCGATCTGAATCAGATCGGCGAAGAAGTTCTCGAAGAGCGATTTGAAGAAAGCATCGTGTGGCTGCGCGGCGGCAGCAAGGTGTTCGGGGTCTGAGCGGTTCACCGGGTCTCCGTACAAGCAGTCTCCCCGAACGCATTTCGGGTGGCTGCAGTACGTACACGCACTTTCGTCGAAATTGTGACGCGCGCGACCGAAAAAAGTCCTGATCTGCTTTTCCGTCGCGGACTGTGCGATCAGCTCGACCGTGCGCTGCGCGAGATCGACACGCGTTCGCTGGGCGAATGAGGATCAGTCGCTCAGCAAGGCCTCGACCGACGGCGCGTCGAGCAGCCGCTCCGCCAGCCGATCGAGCGCGTCGAGATCGTCGATCGCGTCGAGTCGGGCGCGGTCGGTCTCGGTCATGGGTCCGAAGCGATGCTCGATCTGGCGCCGCAGAAGCGCCCGTCGTCCTTCCTGGACGCCGAGCTGGTGACCCTCCTGAACGCCGAGCTGGTGACCCATCTGTCGGCCTTCTTCGAGAACGTCTTCGTAGGTGCGGGGCATCATGTTGCGGATCTCCTCGGGTTGCGTGTGAATCATCTCAGCGTAACGTTTGGCGTCGTTGCCTGACAACGGCAGGTAAATGCCGACGGTTTGGGCAAGCAGATAGCGCTGCTGGCGCGTGAGATGGTTGCCGGCAGCGGCGATGCGCTGCAGGGCGGTGAGCTTTTGCAGGGCGCGGTCGTCGTTGCCGGCGCGCATGAGGGCCGAGAGGGCCCAGGCGAGTGGCTCGTCGCGATCGAGAAAGTCGGCAGGATCGCAGCGCTCGAGGCACAGCGCGACGTAGTCGACGGCAGGACGATAAAACGGTCTGGCGTGGCCGGCGATCCTGCGCACTCCTCGGGCGACACCGCCGCCTGAGAGAAAGACGACAAGCTGACAAAGAGGTGCGTTGTACCGACCCCAAAGCCGGTGGGCGTAGCGCACCATGCGCGCATCCATGGCGCGGCGGAAGCGGGCCTCGATCTCGACGTGGACGAGAGCATGCCGATGGTCGGGCGGATCGCGCAGCGGCGCGCGTGCGAGCAGATCGACCTCGCCGGTGCGCGGCTTGCCCGGACCGTCGGCGAGGTCGGTGCGCACCGAGGTGAGTCGATCAAGCGCGAGTGCGGCAGCGGCCTCGGGGAGGCTGAGCCGAAGCAGATCGGCGAAGAAAGAGCGGAACAGGGATTTGAAGAAGGCGTCGTGGGGTTGGTTGACCGAGCTGCGGTCATCGTTCGAACGATTCACCAGGTCTCCGTACAAGCAGTCTCCCCGAACGCATTTCGGGGAGCTGCAGTACGTACACGCACTTTCGTCGAAATTGTGACGCGCGCGACCGAAAAAAGTTCGGCCCAAAAACAAAAGGGGGTGCCGCGCGACACGCGCAGCACCCGGTGGAGGGATGGGAACGAGGCGTCGGGCGGCGGGATGCCCGGGCCTAAAAGACCGTCGTCACTCTGCGGGAGCGGTGACG
Source organism: Acidobacteriota bacterium (assembly GCA_039025295.1). Taxonomy (GTDB): domain Bacteria; phylum Acidobacteriota; class Thermoanaerobaculia; order Multivoradales; family J023; genus JBCCOR01. Next base: position 17,397 of record JBCCOR010000015.1, on the reverse strand, counting down.
ACGGGGCGCGGCGTGCGACGCGCGTCCTCGGCGCATGGACGCTGGCGCATCGCCCGTCTGTGGCCGAACCGTTCCGGAGGGCCGCCTGTCACCCACGATGGCGGCGCAGTCAGGAGCGCTTCGAGAAGGAGGAGGTTTCTTGCCACGAACCAAGGATGGCGCAACGACGTCAGTACATCGTCAGGTAACTGAACGGTCGGTCGGTTACTTGGGTCAATTGTTACGGTGAACCTAACGAACAGAATCTACGAGAGATAGCGTGATGAGCGTTGCGACGCCGGTCGCGGAAGCCCGCGATGGTTGTTGCAACGCGGTAGGCAGAGACGGCGCCGCGCAAGCAAAAAAATACCCCCGAGCGTCGGGGGACGATCGGGGGCGTACGGGAGGTACGGAGGGTTGGTTCTGGCGTGGCCAGCTCGTTGATGTCTGTCGACCGGCGGGGCCGATAGGCCCGCGGGTGCGCGCATCCTGTGTGGGGAGGTCGGGTGCAATCGCTGTCGACAGAACAAGTATTCCGACCGGTCGTCAGGTTGGCGTCAGGACAAACCGACCGTACGGTAGAAATTGGTTCAGACGCGTGCCTGCGCGAAGTGGCATAGACTCCCGGGCCATGAAGATCTTGAAGTTCGGCGGTTCGTCGGTCGGCACGCCAGAGCGTGTGCGTCGCCTGGTCGGCATCGTGACCGAGGCGCGCCGCGACGGGGAGGTTGCGGTGGTGGTGTCGGCGTTCGAAGGCGTGACCAATGCGCTGCTCGAGGCCGCCGACGCGGCCGCGCGACGCAACGACGCCTATCTCGATCGCTGGTCGGCCCTGCGCGCCCGGCATCATCAGGCCGCCGAAGCGCTCGCCGCCCTGCCCGAGCAGGACGCGCTGCTGCGCACCATCGAACTGCGCTGCAACGATCTGCGCGATCTGCTTCACGGTGTCTTCCTGCTGCGCGAGTGCAGCCCGCGCACCCGCGACAGCATCGTTTCTTATGGCGAGCGTCTGTCGGCGCCGATCGTCGCCGCCGCGCTGCGCGACGTCCAGATCGACGCCGATCCCTGCGACGCGCGCTCGCTGATCGTCACCGACGCCCGCTTCGGCCGCGCGCGCGTCGATCTCGACGCCACCTATCCGCGCATCCGCGCCTATCTCGAAGCCCATGTCGGCTCGGTGGCGGTGATCACCGGCTTCATCGCCGCGACCATGGGCGACCAGACCACGACCCTCGGCCGCGGCGGCTCCGACTACACCGCCGCGCTGGTCGGCGCCGCGGTCGAGGCCGATGCGATCGAGCTCTGGACCGACGTCGACGGCGTGCTCAGCGCCGATCCGCGCCTGGTCGAGAACGCGTTCCCGCTGCGCGTCCTGAGCTACGACGAGCTGATGGAGCTGTCGCACTTCGGCGCCAAGGTGGTCTATCCGCCGAGCATCCAGCCGGCGCGCAGCGCGGGCATTCCGCTGGTGATCAAGAACACCCTCGAGCCCAACGCCGCCGGCAGCCGCATCGTTGCCTCGGCGCCGCCGTCGACGCGGCCGGTGCGCGGCGTGTCGTCGATCGATACGGTTTGCCTGATGCGCCTCGAGGGCGCCGGCATGATCGGCGTGCCGGGCATCGCCGCGCGCCTGTTCAGCGCGCTGGCGAAGGCCGAGGTGTCGGTGATCCTGATCAGCCAGGCGTCGTCGGAGCATTCGATCTGCTTCGCGGTCGCGCCCGAGGACGCCGAGCGCGCGCAGCAGGTGCTCAACGAGGCGTTTGCGCTCGAGCGCGACGCCGGCCTGGTCGAGGATCTGGTGATCGAGTCGGACGTCGCGGTGGTGGCCGCGGTCGGCGAGGCGATGCGCGAGCAGCCGGGCATCTCGGCGCAGCTCTTCGGCGCGCTCGCCCACGCCCAGATCAACATTCGCGCGATCGCCCAGGGCTCGTCGGAGCGCAACGTGTCGGTGGTGGTGACGCGCAGCGACGTGCAGCGCGCGGTGCGCGCCGTCCATCGCGCGTTCTTCGGACCGCCGAACGAGCGGGTCGACGTGGTCGTGGCCGGCGCCGGCACGGTCGGCGGCGCGCTGCTCGACCAGCTCGCCGACGCCGAGGCGCAGCTCGCCGACGACGGCATCGATCTGCGCGTGGTCGCGATCGTGACCGGCAGCAAGCAGCTGCGCGACGCCGAGGGCGTGGCGCTCGACGACTGGCGCGCGGCCCTCGTCGAGGCCCCGGCGCGCGACGCTTTCGTGGATGCCGACGCCGCGCGCAACGCCGACGCCGAGGCGGCGTTCGACGATGTGATCCTCGGTCTCGGTCTCGACGACCATCCGTCGGTCGATGCGGTTGTGCCCGGGCTGTTCGATGCCTTTCCGCCGGCGGTCGGCCGCGCGCGGGTGTTCGTCGACTGCACCGCCAGCGCCGAGGTCGGCGCGGACTACGGCGAGCTGCTCCGGCGCGGCGCGTCGATCGTCAGCGCCAACAAGCTGCCGTTCGCCGAGGCACCCGAGCGGGTCGCGGCGCTGCGCGAGACCGCTCGGCGCGGCGGCGTCGGCCTGCGCTTCGAGGCCACGGTCGGCGCCGGCCTGCCGGTGGTGGCGACGCTCGACGGCTTGGTGCGCACCGGCGATCGACTGACGCGGCTCGACGGCGTGCTCTCGGGCAGCCTCAACGCGATGCTCGACCGCGTCGACGCCGGCGCGGCCCTGAGCGAGGCGGTCGGTGCGGCGCGCGACGCCGGTTTGACCGAGCCGCATCCGTGGGACGACCTCAGCGGTGAGGACGTTGCGCGCAAGCTGTGCATCCTCGCCCGCCTGGCCGGCCGCGAGGACGTCGTGCGTGAGGACGTCGCGGTGACGCCCCTGCTCGATCCGGCGGTCTACGCCGATCTCGACGACGACGCGTTTTGGCAGGCCCTGCCCGCGGCCGATGCCGCGTTCGCCGCGCGCCACGCCGCGGCCCGCGCGGCTGGCCAGCGGCTTCGCTACGTCGCCACGATCGACGACGACGGTGCGCGCGTCGGGCTCGAAGCGGTCGATGCCGAGCATCCGGCTTACGCGGCGCGCGGTCCGGAAAACCTGATCGCGCTCACCACCGCGCGCTACGCCGAGGTGCCGCTGACGGTGCGTGGGCCGGGCGCTGGCCCCGCCGTGACCGCCGCCGGCGTCTTCGCCGATCTCCTGATGATCGTCGACGCCGTCCGCCGCGTCTGATCGGGCGCCACGCGCCCGGCACCCGCTTTTGTCACAGAAGATGGGCGCTTTGTAATTCTTCGAATGCGTGGCCGGCACGGCCCTGGTGTGCCCCGCGGGGAGCGGCTACTCTGAATCTTCGCGGAGTGCTTCCGCGCATATCCCGCACACCCATCGACGTCCGCCCGCGCCGGATTTGCCCGGTCCGGCCGCGTTCAGGAGCTTTCGCCACCATGGCCCATTCGCTCGCCTCGACTTCGTCCGCGCACGATCACGGTCCCGCGAACCACGACCACGGCCCGGGTCACGATCACGGCCACGATCACGACGAGCCCCACAACGACATCATCTATCCGTCGGCGCTGGCGTTCATCGTCGTGCACCTCGTCGGCATTGTGGGTGCCTTCATCGTCGGCATCACGCCGACCACGCTCGCGATCTGCGTCGGCCTCTATCTGCTGCGCATGTTCGCGATCACCGCGGGCTACCATCGCTACTTCTCGCACAAGAGCTTTTCGACCAGCCGGGTGATGCAGTTCGTGCTCGCCTTCGTCGCGCAGTCCTCGGCGCAGCGCGGCGCGCTGTGGTGGGCGTCGGTGCATCGTCACCACCACAAGCACTCCGACACCGAGCACGACGTCCACTCGCCGCGCCACGCCGGGCTGTGGCATTCGCACGTCGGCTGGATCTGGGATCGCTCGGTGCGCGACGATCACGAGTACGACAACATCCCCGACCTGATGCGCTACCCCGAGCTGGTGTGGCTCGACAAGCAGAAGTATCTGCCGGCGATTCTGCTCGGCCTCGCCGTCTTTCTCGCCGCCGGCCTCGACGCCCTGATCGTCGGCTTCTTCCTCAGCACGGTCGTGCTCTACCACGGCACCTTCTTCATCAACTCGCTCGCCCACGTGATCGGCACGCAGCGCTACCTGACCGGCGACGATTCGCGCAACAACTGGTGGCTGGCGGTGATCACCCTCGGCGAGGGCTGGCACAACAACCACCACTACTACCAGGCGTCGGCGCGCCAGGGCTTCCGCTGGTACGAGATCGACGTGACCTACTACATCCTGAAAGCGATGTCGTGGGTCGGTCTGGTGTGGGACATCAAGGCGCCGCCGAAGGCGATCATCGACAACGCCCGCCCGCTGCCGCGCCCGGTGCTCGAGCGGGTGGCGCAGCAGGTCGCCGCCGGCTGGGACGACTCGCTCGACGCGCTGTGCGACCAGGCGCGGCGGGTGCTGCCGGTCGAGGCGCTGCAGGATCGCGCCAGCCACACCCGCGAGCAGCTGCGCGCGAAGCTCGACGAGCTGCCCGATCTGCCCAGCCTCGACGCCCTGCGTCAATACGCCAGCGATCTCTTCACCGACGCGCCGCAGCTCGACGCCGTGGTCGCGCGGGCGCGCCACATCCTGCTCGACGCCATCGCCGAGCGCCTGGCGTCGGCGTCGGCGGCGCCGCAGCCGCAGCCGGCCTGAGCGCCGCGCCGCTCACGCCCCGCGCGGACGGCGGGATACACTGCGCGGCATGATGTTCTCGCTTTCGCGCCTCGCGCGCGCCGGACGGCTCGCGCTGCTCGGCGCGCTGCTCGCATCCGCATCCGCGACCGCTCAGGATCCGTCCACGACCGCGCCGGCGGACGCGCTCGCCCCGACGCGCGACGGCGTCGGGCTCTTCGACGCCCTCGATCTCGATCCGGCGCGCCTCGATCCGACCATGCCGAGTCCGGCGGCGTTTCTCGGCCGGCCGATCGGCGCCGACTTCACCGAGCCCGCGCGCATCGTCGACTACTTCGAGACGCTGGCGGCGGCCAGTCCGCGCGTCGCGCTGACGCGCTACGGCACGTCGTACACCGGTCGACCGCTGCTCGTCGCGACGATCACCGCCGCCGCCAACCACGCCCGCATCGACGCGATCCGCGACGCGCATCGCAGCCGCATCGACGGCGCGCGCGCGGAGGCCGCCGCCGATCCGCCGGCGATCGTGTGGCTCGGCTACACCATCCACGGCAACGAGTCGTCGTGTGCCGAGACCGCGATGCTCACCGCCTGGCTGCTCGCCGCCCATCCCGACGCGGCCGCGCTCGACAACGTCGTCGTGCTGCTCGACCCGCTGCTCAATCCCGACGGCTACGCGCGCTACGAGGCGGCCTACCGCGCGCGACGCGGCCGCGCGGTCGACGCCTGGCCCGACGCCTGGGAGCACGCCGAGCCCTGGCCGGGCGGGCGCCAGAATCACTATTTGCACGATCTCAATCGCGACTGGGCGTGGCTGAGCCAGCAGGAGTCGCGCGCGCGGATCGCGCAGCTGCGCCGGTGGGAGCCGCACGTGGTGGTCGATTTCCACGAGATGTCGCCGCCGGCGCCGTATTTCTTCCCGCCCGCGGCCGATCCGGTGCACGCCGAGATTCCGCCGGCCGTGCTCGACGGACACCGACGCTTCGGTGAGGCCAACGCCGCCCGCTTCGATCGACTCGGCTGGTCGTTCTTCGTGCGCGAGTCTTACGACCTCTTTTATCCGTCGTACGGCGACACCTACCCGAGCCTGCGCGGCGCGGTCGGCATGACCTACGAGGTCGCCGGCGGCTGGCGCGCCGGACTCGAGATGACCCTGCCCGACGGCCGCACCTGGCGCCTGGCCGATCGCATCGTGCGCCACGCGACGACCGGCATCACCACGGTGCGCACGGCGGTCGCCGACCGCGCCCAGCTCGACCGCGGACTGCGCGAAACGCGCCGCGCGGCGCAGGAGCGTCCGGTCACGACGTTCCTGTGGGCGGCGGAGACGCCCGAGGCCGACGCGCTGGCGGGCCTCTTGCGCGATCACGGCATCGTCGTCGGCCGGCTGCGCACGCCGCAGCGGCTCGCGCTGCGGCCGCACGCCGCGACGAACGGCGGCACGGTGCGGCGCGCGCTCGGACCGGGCACCTACGCCGTCGCCACCGACCAGCCGCTCGGCGCGCTGGTGCGCGCGCTGATGGATCGCGAGAGCGTGCTCGACGCCGACTTTTTCGAGGCCCAGCGCGCGCGCGTCGCGCAGCGCCAGCGGCCGGCGTTCTACGACATCACGGCGTGGTCGCTGCCGCTCGCCTACAACGTCGCGACCTGGGTGCACGACGGCAGGGTCGCGGACGTCGCGCCGCTGCCCGCGCGGCCGATCGATCCGTCGCCGCGCGTCGATCGACGCGATCCCACCGATCCGCCGCCGCTGGGGTCCGGTCCGGATACGCCGGTCGGCTATGCGCCGGCCGCGTGGCTGGTGCCGCCCCAGGGCCTGCGCGGCTACCGCCTGCTCGCCGAGGCGCGCCGCGCCGGCCTGCCCCTGCGTCGGCTGACCGCGGGGGTGACCCTGCCGACGATCCACGAGGCGGCCGACCGCCACGTGCCGCCGGGCACGATCGTGGTCGCGCGGGTCGACGCCGCCGGTGAGCCGACCGGACCGCGCCTGCGCGCGCTGGCGTCGTCGGTGGGCGCGCGCGTCGTCGCCTTCGACGGCGCCGCGCTCGACGGCGTGAACGCCCGCGGGCTCGGCACCGAGCGCGCCGTGTGGCTGCCGCCGCGGGTGCGCGTCGGCCTGGTGGCGGGCCGCGGCGTGCGCTCGACGGCCCACGGCGCCCTCTGGCACGTGCTCGACGCCGCCCTCGTCTGGCCCGATCTCCACCGCATCGACGTCGATCGCCTGCGCGCGATCGATCTGCGCCGCCTCGACGTGCTGCTGCTGCCCGACGGCGACTACGACGCGACGCTCGACGAGCGCGCGGTCGGCGCGCTGCGGGCGTGGGTCGAGTCCGGCGGCGTGCTGGTGGTGAGCGAGCGCGCCGGCGCGTGGGCGCGCGAGAACGAGCTCAGCCGGCTCGAGACCCGCGCCCGCCATGGCGCCGCCGACGGCGCGGCCGATCGCGGCCCGGCCGATCGCGGCCCGGCCGAGCATCGACCGATGGTGCCGGGCGCGATCGTCGCCACGCGCATCGTCGCCGATCATCCGCTCGCCGCCGGCCTGCCAGCGCCGCCGCCGACGCTGGTGCGCGGCCGCACCTTCCTGCGGCCGAGCGGCGATCCCGCGACCGACGTGCTGGTGGTGCGCGAGAGCGACCCGGTGCTCGCCGGCGTCGTCTGGCCGGCCAGCCGCGGTCCGCTCGCCGGCTCGCTGCTGGTGGCGCGCGAGGCGCGCGGACGCGGCGCGGTGGTGACCTTCGCCCAGGCGCCGGTGTTCCGCTCGTTCTGGCGCGGCACCGCGCCGCTGCTGCTCAACGTCCTGCTCGCGCCCGCGCCCTGAGCGCGCGCGCGCGTCTCGCCCGCCGATGGACACCCGCGCGCTCTTCCCGGACGACCGCGACGCCGACGCGGCCGACGGCGACCGCGACCGGGATCGCGCGGTCGATCTGCCCGGCACGCCGCTCGCCGAGCGCATGCGCCCGCGCGCGCTCGACGAGCTCGTCGGCCAGGACGCGGTGGTCGGGCCCGCGGGTTTCCTGCGCCGCGCGATCGCGGACGACCGCGTCCCGTCGCTGATCCTCTGGGGGCCGCCCGGCAGCGGCAAGACCACGCTCGCCCATCTCATCGCGGGGGCGACCCAGCGGCGCTTCGTGGCGCTGAGCGCGGTCACCTCGGGCATCAAGGAAGCCAAGCGGGTGATGGACGAAGCCGCCAGCACGCGCCGCCTGCTCGGTCGGCGGACGCTGCTCTTCCTCGACGAGATCCACCGCTTCAACCGCGCCCAGCAGGACGCGTTCCTGCCCTACGTCGAGCGCGGCGACGTCACGCTGGTCGGCGCGACCACCGAGAATCCGTCGTTCGAGGTGGTCGGCGCGCTGCTCTCGCGCTGCCGCGTGGTGGTGCTCGAGCCGCTCGCCCCCGCCGCCCTGATCGCGGTGATGACGCGCGCCCTCGGCGACGACGTCCGCGGCCTCGGCGCGCTCGGCGTCGCGGCCGACACGGCGGCGCTGCAGCGGATCGCTGATCTCGCCGACGGCGACGCCCGGCGCGCCCTGACCCTGCTCGAGATGGCCGCGCTCGACGCCGTCGCCGCCGCGTCCGAGACGGCGTCCGATGCCGCGCGCGCGATCGCGCTCGACGCCGCGGCCGTGACGCGGGTGGCGCAGCGCAAGATCCTGCATCACGACAAGGCCGGCGACGGCCACTACGACCTGATCTCGGCGCTGCACAAGAGTCTGCGCGAATCCGACGCCGACGCGTCGCTCTACTGGCTCGGCCGGATGCTCGCCGCCGGCGACGATCCGCACTACGTCGCGCGCCGGCTGGTGCGCTTCGCGAGCGAGGACATCGGCCTGGCCGATCCACGCGCCCTCGACCACACCCTGGCCGCCTGGGACGCCTACCATCGGCTGGGCTCGCCCGAGGGCGATCTGGCGCTCTCGCAGGCGGTCGTTTATCTTGCGCTGGCGCCGAAGAGCAACGCGGTCTATGCGGCCCACAAGGCGGTGCGCCGCGCGATCGAGACCCGGCCGGTCGATCCCGTGCCGCGCACCCTGCGCAACGCGCCGACCCGGCTGATGAAAGAACTCGGCCACGGCCGCGGCTACGTCTACGCCCACGACACCGACGACGGCATCGGCGGCCTCGACTGCCTGCCCGAGGCGCTCGCCGGCACGCGTTTCTACCGGCCGTCGGCGCGCGGCGTCGAGATCCGCCTGGGCGAGCGCATGGCGCAGCTCGAGGCGCGGCGCGCGGCCGCCCGCGCGCGGCGCGCATCCGCACCGGCCGATACCGACGACTGACACCGACGATTCGTCCCCGGCTCGACGCCGTTCATCGTCCTCAGGGTCCGGTTCGTCGTCCGGTGTGGGAACCTCCGAAGATTCCGATCCGTATGCTTGGTTGATTCACATCGCCCGTTCGTTCGTAACCTCACGCCGCTGTGCGGCGTCCTTCATCCCCGTGCAGGAGTTTTTGCTCGATGTTTGCTGACGCCTTGTTCACCGTTTCTGTCCACCGCTCGCCCCGCGCTCGCGGGCGCATCGTCCTCGTTCTCGCCGCGCTGCTGCTCGTCGTTGCCGCCTGCGCGCCGGCGCCCGACGCGACCGACACGTCGTCGACCGACGCGACAGCCGAGGCCGCGCCCGCGGTGCGCGACGTGCCGACCCACGAGATCGGCGCCTTCCTCGACAACATCACCTACTTCGGCTCGTCGTTCTCGCCCGACGGCAGCAAGCTGCTCGTCACCAGCGACAAGAGCGGCGTCTACAACGCCTACGCCATGCCGGTCGACGGCGGCGCGCCAACCGCGCTGACCGCGTCCACCGGCGAGAGCATCTTTGCCGTCGGCTACTTCCCCGCCGACGAGCGCTTCATCTACCAGGCCGATCAGGGCGGCGACGAGAACGATCACGTCTACGTCCAGGCGCCCGACGGCACGGTCGTCGACCTGACGCCAGGCGAGGGCATCAAGGCCAGCTTCGGCGGCTGGAACGGCGACGACACGCGGTTCTACGTCCGGAGCAACGAGCGCGATCGCCGCTTCTTCGACCTCTACACGTACGACGTCGAGCCGCCCTACGCGCGCGAGATGTTCTTCGAGAACACCGACGGCTACGCCGGCATGCAGGTGTCGCGCGACGGCCGCTGGGTGGCGCTGATGCGGCTCAACAACAACGACGACAGCGACATCTATCTCTACGATCGCGAGCTCGGCACGACGCGTCATCTGACGCCGCACGAGGGCTTCATCAACCATTCGCCGAGCGGCTTCGATCCCGACAGCCGCTATCTCTACGCCGTCACCGACCGCGATCGCGAGTTCAGCTACCTGGTGCGCTACGACCTCGCGGCCGAGCGTCCCGAGACGCTGCCGTCCGACGGCTCGGCGTGGGAGACCGTTCAGACCGACGACTGGGGCATCATGGGCGCCGGTTTCTCGCGCGACGGCAAGTACCACTACGTCTACATCAACCGCGATGCGCGTACCGACGTCCAGGTGTTCGACGCCAAGACCCGCGAGCGCATCGCGCTGCCGGTGGTCGAGGGCGCGGAGATCAGCTCGATGAGCTTCGCGCGCGACGGCAGCGGGCGCATCGCGTTCTACGCCAGCAGCAGCCGCACGCCGCGCGATCTCTACGTCCAGACGCTGGGCGGTGACGAGGCGCCGCGTCAGCTGACGCGTTCGCTCAACGAGGCGATCGATGCCAACGATCTGGTCGACGGCGAGGTGGTGCGCTTCGCGTCGTATGACGGGCTCGAGATTCCGGGCATCCTCTACCGTCCGCACGCGGCGTCGCCCGACAACCAGCGGCCGGCGCTGGTCTGGGTCCACGGCGGTCCGGGCGGTCAGTCGCGCCTCGGCTACAGCGCGCTGATCCAATACCTGGTCAACCACGGCTACGTCGTCTACGCGATCAACAACCGCGGCAGCAGCGGCTACGGCAAGACCTTCTACCAGGCCGACGACCGCAAGCACGGCAACGCCGATCTCGGCGACTGCGTGGCCAGCAAGCAGATGCTGATCGACACCGGCTACGTCGATCCCGACCGCATCGGCATCATCGGCGGCAGCTACGGCGGCTACATGGTGCTGGCGGCGCTGGCGTTCCGGCCCGACTCGTTCGACGTCGGCGTCAACATCTTCGGGGTGTCGAACTGGGTGCGCACGCTGTCGAGCATCCCGCCCTACTGGGAGTCCGCGCGCAAGGCGCTCGAGCGCGAGATGGGCAGCCTCGACGATGAGGAGTACCTGCGCTCGATCAGCCCGCTCTTCCACGCCGACAAGATCCAGCGTCCGCTGATCGTGCTGCAGGGCGCCAACGATCCGCGCGTGCTCCAGGTCGAGTCCGACGACATCGTCGCCGCGGTCAAGAAGAACGGCGTGCCGGTCGAATACGTCGTCTTCGAAGACGAAGGCCACGGCTTCGAGAAGCGCGAGAACCGGGAAGAGGGCTACACCGCGATCAAGGACTTCCTCGATCGCCATCTCCTGGTCGCCGCGCCCGCGAACGATGCCGACAGCACCGACGCCGCCGCGGCCGAGGCCGCCGCAGCGTCGTAGCGGCGCGTTCGCGCAGCCTCCGCGTCGTCGCGCCGGTCGCGGCGGGCGCAAAGCCAAACGGCCCGGACGAGCAAGTCCGGGCCGTTTTCTTGTCGGTGTCGCGTGTCCTCGCAGCCGCGCGGGCCGCGGCCGTCAGCGCCGGGTGCCCGGGCCGTCGTCGGCCGCAGCGGGTGCAACGTCGCCGTCGACGCCCTCGTCGCCGTCGCCGATCATCGCGGCATAGCGGCGCGCCTCGGGATGGGTGGCGTCGAGGCGCAGGGCGCGGCTGAGGTGATGGCGCGCCCTGCGCACTTCACCGCGGGCCAGATAGACCTTGGTCAGGCCGAGATGCACCTCGGGCACCTCGCTGTCGCGTTTCAGGGCGTCGCGCATCGCCTCGAGCGCCGCGTCGGTGTCGCCGGAGGCCAGTGCCTGCTCGCCCTTGTAGACGAAGAAGAACGGGTTCGTGTTGTGGACCGTATCGATCTGCGCCAGGGTTTCCTGGGCGATATCGGACTTGCCCTGAATCTGGTAGGCGCGCGCCAGGTTGGTCAGCAGCTCGACGTTCTCAGGCGCGTCGACCAGGCCCTGCCGGTAGATCTCGATCGCCCGGTCGAGCTCGCCCACGCGCGCATAGGCCACGCCGCGGTTGTTCAGCGCCTTGGCGAACGTCGGCGCCAGCTGGACGGCGACGTCCAGCCAGCGAATGGCGTCGTCGAGCTCGCCGCGCAGCAGCGCCTCGGCGCCCAGGTTGTTGTAGTGGTGCGCGCTCGCCGTCAGGTCGTCGACCGGATTGAAGTCCTTGTAGGCCTTCGGGGCATAGGGCAGGAAGTCGAAGGTGCGCAGCTCGCCTTTCACGTACATCCCGGCGACGATATGGCCGCGCGAGACCACCTGGCCGTCCTGCACGTTCCAGCGCTGGTAGTCGGTGACCTCGACGTAGAACGGATTGAGCCGCAGATGGCGACCGACGCCAACGAAGAGATTGACGAACGACAGGCAGTTGCCGTAGCCGCTCTGGTAAGTGTCGACCGCGCTGCGCGTCGGCAGCAGGGCGTACTCCAGCCCGACCCGTTCGAAGATCAGGTGCAGCGTCTGATCGACCCGGCGGAGCTCGTTGGGGCTCGGCTTGTAATACGTCTCGAGCGTTTCGATGATCGCCGGATCGAGCGCGAACGGCACCGACACATCCGCGGTGCGCTCCGCCGGTCCGAGCTGGGTCGCGTATTGGTTCTCGAGATGCTGGACGGAGTCGAACGGTTCGTATTGGGTGCAGGCCGGCAATGTGCACAGCGCGGCGACGATCGCGACGATCGCTGAGATGTGGGCGGCGCGGCGGCTGCGGGATGGGCATGCGGGTGACGATGTGGTTCGGCGGATCATGATGACGTGTCCTCCTTGAGCGAGCCTGTCTATTTTGAACGTCGGCACGCGGGCTGGCAAACCCGGCGAATATGGCTCGTTGGCATATCGTCGCATGGCCATGCGCGACCCTGGGCGCTTGTTCTGCCGATGCCTACGCAGCAGACGCGCACAAGATCTTGGAGCGGCTGTTCAGGATTTTGAATTTTCCAGCCGATCGGCGCCGCATCGGGCATCGCACCCATCAACCTCCGGCCCACGAAGCGGCGATTAACCGTCTTTTCATCAGCGACTTCCACCCGTCGAACCGGTGTCGACCGCAGCGTGGCATCCACCTTGCTTGGTAGGGTGACGACGCACATTCGCCGGTTGACACCCCAACACGGACTTGCGTCTCTCGCCGTGCTGCACGAGCACACATCGTTTAGTGCGCTGCAGCATGTCCAGAACGCGCAAATTCGAGGCACGTTGACTTCGTCATTGGGACGTCGTTACACTGCCGGTTCCAAATTTCCCAGTGTCATCCGGACCACCAACCAGTCAGGAGGTTTCCCACATGAGGACCAACTTGTGGCGACGTTTTCTTGCAGTCTTTGCGCTGCTCCTGCTCGTCGGCACCGGCAGTGCCTACGCGCAGCTGCAGACCGGTAACCTTTTCGGTTCCGTGTCTGACAACGAGGGCGCACTGCTTCCGGGCGTGACCGTGACCGTGAGCGGCGTCGGCGCGCCGCAGTTCCAGGTTACGGGCGCCGAGGGCGAGTTCCGCTTCCTCAGTCTGTCGCCGGGCACCTACCAGCTCACCGCTGAGCTGGAAGGCTTCTCGACCGTCGACTACCCGAACATCGCAATCAGCACCGGTCGCAACACGACGATCGAAATCACGCTGACCGCCGCCCTCGAGGACGTCATCACCGTTACGTCTGAGAGCCCGCTGCTCGATCAGCGCAAAATCACCGCGGGTACCACCGTCAGCCAGGTCGAGCTCGAGAAGATCCCGACCGCGCGTGACCCGTGGGTCATCCTCCAGCAGACGCCGGGCGTGCTCGTCGACCGCGTGAACGTCGGCGGCAACGAGAGCGGCCAGCAGTCGGCCTACATCAGCCCGGGTACCAGCGAAGACAACGGCGTGTGGGCGGTCGATGGTGTTGTCATCACCGACATGGGCGCGATCGGCTCGTCGCCGTCGTACTACAACTTCGACGCCTTCGAAGAGATGCAGGTCACCACGGGCGGCACCGACGTGTCGCTGGCGACCGGTGGTGTGACCATGAACATGGTCACCAAGCGCGGCACCAACGAGTGGCGCGCCGCAGGTCGCTACATGTGGACCGACGAGTCGACCCAGTCGAGCCTCGACTTCGACCAGGGTGACCTCGGCGCGAACCAGAGCGACTTCGAGCAGGGCAACCAGATCGTCGACGTGCTCGACTACGGCGCCGATGTCGGTGGTCCGCTGGTCAAGGATCGCCTGTGGATCTGGGGCACCTACGGCGTGCAGGAAGTTGATCTCCTGACCCTCGACGACGTCTCCGACTTCACCGAGCTCGAGAGCTACGCTGCCAAGCTGAACGCGCAGCTGACCCCGAGCAACTCGGCGATCGCCTTCTACCACTACGGCGACAAGATCAAGACCGGCCGTAACGCGGGTCCGACCCGGCCGCAGCCGACCACCTGGAACCAGACCGGTCCGACCGACATCTACAAGCTCGAAGACACCCACATCTTCAGCTCGAGCTTCTACCTGACCGGTATGGCTTCGTACGTTGGCGGCGGCTTCGCGCTGGCGCCGCAGGGCGGCGGCATCGGCGATCCGAACTTCCCGAACGTCATCCGCGACCCGGACGGCGTGTGGCAGAACTCCTTCCTGGACTTCAACACCACCCGCCCGCAGGACCAGTACAAGCTCGACGGCTCGTACTTCTTCAACACGGGCGGCGCCAGTCATGAGCTGCGCTTCGGCGTCAGCTACCGCGAAGCCCAGGTCGACTCGTTCTCGGCGTGGCCGGGCAACCAGCTCGTCGGTCTTGCCGACATCGCCTTCGGCCCGGATCAGTACCTCGGCTTCAGCCGCACCGACCGCAACGTGTCCGACACCGTCGAGTACACCAGCCTCTACGTGCAGGACACGCTGACCTTCGGCAACCTGACCGCCAACGTCGGTCTGCGCTACGACCAGCAGGAAGGCACCAACAACGCGAAGAGCATTCCGGCGGCGACGGTCGACCAGGGCCTGCTGACCGGCGGTAGCTTCGCGGGTGGCGATCCGGGCTTCGAGTGGGAGTCGATCGAGCCGCGCCTCGGTCTCACCTACGCCCTCGGCGAGGAGCGCAAGACGCTCCTGCGCGCCAGCTACGCGCGCTTCGCCGATCAGCTGGGCAGCGGCACGGTCTCGACCACCAACCCGACCAACTACCAGTACGGCTACTTCACCTGGTACGACAACGGCGATCTGATCCTCACCGGTGACGAGGTCGGTCCGTTCTTCGACTTCGCCGGTGCGGTCGATCCGAACCGTCCGGGCGAGCTGATCAATCTGTCGCAGATCGATCCGAGCCTCGACGCGCCGACCACCGAAGAGCTGATCGTTTCGGTCGAGCACGCGCTCCTGCCGGAGTTCGTGGTCGGTGCCAGCGTCACGCTGCGCAACTACACCGACATCCTCGAGACCGAGCGTCTGGTGAGCGAGAACGGCGTCACCCGTCTGCACACCCGCAGCGACTACGTGCTCGATGATCCGGTCACCGCGACGCTGCCGGGCGGTGAGACCGCCACCGGTCTCGTCTACACCCTGCGTCCGGGCGTCGACTTCAACAACGAGACGATCCTGACCAACGGTGACCGCGAGCAGGACTACCTCGGCATCAGCCTGACCTTCAACAAGCGTCTGGCCAACCGCTGGCTGCTCCGTGGTCACGTGACCTGGAGTGACTGGGAATGGGATATTCCGGATTCGGAGATCGAGGACCCGACCAGCACGCTGCCGGGTGCGAACCTCGATGGCGGCGCCGTCCTGATCGGCTCGGGCACCGGCTCGGGCGCCAAGGGTGACGTCTTCATCAACTCGAACTGGGCCTTTGACATCAGCGGTATGTACCAGGTCGCGCCGGATCGCCCGTGGGGCTTCAACGTTGCTGCCAACGTCAACGCCCGCGAGGGTTACCCGAACCCCTACAACTTCAACAACAACGCCGGTGATGGCTTCGGCACCCGCCGTGTCCTCCTGGTGGACGACGTCGAGCGCTTCCGCAACGATGACCTGGTCATCTTCAACGCCCGCATCGAGAAGGAACTCACCTTCAACGATCTGGGTGTGACGCTGAGCATCGACGCCTTCAACCTGACCAACGAGTCGACGGTTCTGCAGCGCGAGACCACCCTCTCGCTCGGCAGCGGCGACTTCGTGCGCGAGATCGTCAGCCCGCGCATCTTCCGCTTCGGCGCGCGCTTCAGCTTCCGCTGATCGCTTAGCACGCCAATCGGATGAAACGACCGCCGGGGGCAACCTCGGCGGTCGTTTTGTATATGGGCACCGAGGATCGTGCACCCGATCAAGATCTTGAAAGAAAGATTCATTTCCTTGGGCGGTTCTCCGTAGCCGCGTTCAATGTGATTGATCGTTGACAACAGAAAAATGAATTGATCCGCTGAACTGTTGAAAAGAAAAGGCTGGCGTCATTCAAAAAGATGCAGTTGAGTCATGGCATTGCGGTTGCAAATGAAAGGTGTGAGCCGTTTTCACGCACAGACGTACCCAAGTGGATGGTGGGTTGCCATTCACGCACGGCTCCGTCGACCTTTCATGAGTTAAGAGGACTATCATGAGGACAAGCAATGCATTCTGTCCCATCCCCACCGCGCGCTGGCTCGCATGCGCGCTCCTGCTCATCGGCCTCTGTGCCGGTACCGCGCAGGCGCAGCTGCAAACCGGCAATCTGTATGGCGAGGTTGCCGATGCCGAAGGGGCGCGCCTGCCCGGCGTGACCGTCACGATCCGCGGCAACGGCGCGCCGCAGTTCCAGCTCACCGACGCGTCGGGCGCGTTCCGCTTCCTCGGCCTGTCGCCGGGCACCTACCAGCTCACGGCCGAGCTGGAGGGCTTCTCGACCGTCGACTACCCGAGCATCTCGATCACCACCGGCCGCAGCACGACGATCGAGGTGACCCTGACGGCTGCGCTCGAGGACGTCATCACGGTGACGTCGGAGAGCCCGCTGCTCGATCAGCGCAAGATCACCACGGGCACCTCGGTCAGCCAGGTCGAGCTCGAGAAGATCCCGACCGCGCGCGATCCGTGGGTCATCCTGCAGCAGACGCCGGGCGTGCTCGTCGACCGCGTGAACGTCGGCGGCAACGAGAGCGGCCAGCAGTCGGCCTACATCAGTCCGGGCACCAGCGCCGACAACGGCGTGTGGGCGGTCGACGGCGTGGTCATCACCGACATGGGCGCGATCGGCTCGTCGCCGTCGTACTATAACTTCGACGCCTTCGAAGAGATGCAGGTCACCACGGGCGGCACCGACGTGTCGCTGGCAACCGGCGGCGTGACCATGAACATGGTCACCAAGCGCGGCACCAACGAGTGGCGTGCCTCGGGACGCTATCTGTGGACCGACGAGTCGACCCAGTCGAGCCTCGACTTCGACCAGGATGACCTCGGCGCCGGCCAGAACGACTTCGAGCAGGGCAACCAGATCGTCGACGTGCTCGACTACGGCGCCGATGCCGGCGGTCCGCTGGTCAAGGATCGTCTGTGGATCTGGGGCACCTACGGCGTGCAGGAGATCGATCTCCTGACCCTCGACGATGTCTCCGATTTCACCGAGCTCGAGAGCTACGCCGTAGTGGTAGAACGCGATCGCCGAGTTGCTCGGGGTCAGCTGGGCGTTCAGCTTGGCGGCGTAGCT
>JBCCOR010000014.1:0-19392 GCA_039025295.1 Acidobacteriota bacterium | reverse complement strand
CGGCGGGGTGATCGAAGCGATGACCGTCGCCCTGCCCGACGACGACGCCTCCTGGTGCGACGCCGCGGTCGCGGCCGCGCGCGGCAAAGCGGCGGTGGCGATCGGTCCGGGATCGGGTCGCGCGCGGGGTGGCGCGATCCGCGCGCTGGTGAACGCGCTCGATCCCGCGCAGCCGCTCGTGCTCGACGCCGACGCGCTGAACGCCTTCGCCCCGCCGATCGGCGATGATGCCGTCGACGGCGCCGACGCGGGCGATCCGCGGATGCTCGCCGGGCGGCGCGGCCCGACCGTGCTGACGCCGCATCCGGGTGAGATGGCGCGCCTGCTCGGCGCGGCCTCCCCGGCGGCGGTGCAGGCCGATCGCCTGGCGGCCGCGCGCCGGCTGGCGCATCAGGCCGACGCGATCGTCGTGCTCAAGGGGGCGCGCACCGTCGTCGCCGCGCCCGACGGCCGCGCCGCGATCAACCCGACCGGCAATCCCGGCATGGCGACCGCGGGCAGCGGCGACGCGCTCACCGGCATCGTCCTCGCGCTGCTCGGCCAGGGCGTCGATCCGCTGACGGCCGCGCGCGCCGCGGTCTACTGGCACGGCGCGGCGGGCGACGTCGCGCGCGACGAACACGGCGTCGAAGGGGTGCGCGCGGGCGATCTGATCGATGCGCTGCCGCGTGCCCTGGCGGCGCAGCGGGCGCGCCGCGCGGACGGGCAATGCGGATGATCGCGGACGCGACAGCGACGCACCCGCGCGTCGTGCGCAGCGAAAGCCTCGACGACACCGCGCGGCTCGGCGGCGCGCTCGGCCGCTGGCTCGCGCCCGACGGCGTGCTGCTGCTCGACGGACCGCTCGGCAGCGGCAAGACCGCCCTGGTGCGCGGCGTCGCCGCCGGCCTGGGGCTCGCCCCCGACGCGATCCGCTCGCCGTCCTTCACCCTGATCCATATTCACGGCGAGGCGGACGGTCAGCTCGTGCACATCGACCTGTATCGTCTGCACGGCGACGCCGACGCGCCGGCGTCGCTCGAGACGCTCGACGACCTCGGGCTCTGGGAGCTGCTCGACGGCCCCGGCGTCAAGGCGATCGAGTGGGGCGTGCGGCTCGGCGACGCGCTCGACGCGCTGCCCGCGCCGCCCCGCATCGCGCGGGTCCGCTTTGCGCCGGTGCCCCACGCCGACGCGAACGAAGCGGTCGACGACGACGGTGCGGACGCGCGTCGCCGGATCGCGCTCACGGGCGATCTGCCGCCGTCGCTGCCCCTGCCGTTCTGGTCCCCATCCACCCCGAAGTGATGGGCCGGTCGATCATCGTTCGCCCGGTCCTTCGTTTGTTCACACGCGAGGAGTCATCATGAGCAAGATTCAAACCGTCGGTGTTCTCGGCTGCGGCCTGATGGGCGCTGGCATCGCGGAAGTTTGCGCCCGAGCGGGCCACGCCGTGCGGGTGCGCGAGGTGAGCGACGCGCTGCTCGACAAGGGCATGGCGCGCATTCGCAAATCGACCGATCGCGCGGTCGCGAAAGGCAAGCTCGACGCCGATGCGCAGACGGCCCTGCACGACCGCATCGAAGGCGTGATCGAGCTCAAGGCGCTCGCCGACTGCGACCTGATCGTCGAGGCGATCGTCGAGGATCTCGACGAGAAGCGCAAAACCTTCACCGCGCTCGACGACCACGCCAAGCCCGAGGCGATCTTCGCCAGCAACACGTCCTCCCTGACCCTCACCCAGCTGGCGGTGACGACGGGTCGCCCCGAGCGCTTCATCGGCCTGCACTTCTTCAACCCGGTGCCGGTGATGAAGCTGGTCGAGGTGGTGCGCACGCTGATGAGCGACGACGACGTGCTCGACGCGGCCACGGCCTTCGTGCGCGATCTCGGCAAAGAGCCGGTGGCGTGCAAAGACAACTCGGGCTTCATCGTCAACCGCCTGCTCGTGCCCTATCTGCTCGATGCGATCCGGGCCTACGAGGAAGGCGTCGGCTCGATCGAGGACATCGACCGCGGCATGCAGCTCGGCTGCGGCTATCCGATGGGGCCGATCACGCTGCTCGACATGGTCGGACTCGACACCACGTACCAGATTGCCAACATCATGTTCGAGGAGTACCGTGAACGACGGTTCGCGCCGCCGCCGCTGCTCAAGCAGATGGTGCAGGCGGGGCGCTTCGGTCGCAAGAGCGGCCGGGGCTTCTACGATTATCGAGACGCCGCGCGCTGAGCGCGCACCGCGCCGGGATGGCGATGCCCAGGTCGGACGACCGACGCCATCCCCGCGCAACGTCCATAGGCGACGCCGCGCCGCGCGTGCCGTCGCCCGCTGGGGAGGCTGCCGTTGCTGTTCTTGGGAGACAAACTGACGCTGATCGTGACCCTCTGCGGGGTCGCGCTGTGCTGGCTGACGATGCAGCCGGTCGACGGCGTCGAGCTGTTCTTGGCGCCCATGTGCTATCTCGCCGTGGCGATGGTGCGCGGCCTGCGCCTGGGCCTGGTGGCGACGGCGGCGGCGGTCGTGGCCCTGGGCGTGCGCGGCGTCGATCCCTGGCTGCTGACGGTGCTGCTGCTCGAGGGCGCGATGCTCGGCTGGCTGGGCAGCCGCCAGCGCTCGGTGGCGATGCTCTGGGATCTGGTCTACTGGCTGGGCGCCGGCGTGCCGATCCTGGTCGTCGGCTGGCTGCGCGGCGATCTCATCCTGCCCGCGCTGCTCGCGGCGCCGTTCAACAGCATCCTGTGCCTGACGCTGGCCAGCGTCCTGCTCAGCACGCGTCCGATCCGCGCCTGGCTCGACCGCACCACCGAGGTCGATCTGAGCATGTCGCTCGGCGTGACCCTGCGGCGCGATCTGATCGTCATCGGCATCCTGCCGGTGATGCTGCTGGCCATCGTCCAGCTGCGCCTGCTCAGCGCGCGCCACCACGCGGCGGCCTACGCCCATCTGGAAGACGACGCGCGGGTCATGGTCAACAGCGTCGAGGCGTTTCTCGACCAGCATCGGCGGAGCATCGTGGCGCTGGCCAACGAGATCGGTCGCCTCGACTTCCGCGCCGACGCCGACGTTCTCGGCGCCGACCTCGACGCCCGGCTGAGCGACAGCCACCGCATCTACGGCGGCTTCATCACCATGCTGGCCGCCGACGCGCGCGACGGGCGGCTGATCGGCTTCAGCCCGGAGCGCGACGCCGCCGGCGTGCTGATGCGCAGCCGCGATCACTACGTCGACGATCGCGCCTACTTCCAAGAGCCGCTGCGCACCGGTCAGCCGTACATCTCCGACGTCTTTCGCGGCCGCGGCTTCGGTCAGGATCCGATCGTCGCGATGAGCGCGCCGGCGACCGGCCGCGAGGGCGTGCCGGTGGCGGTGGTCGAAGGCTCGGTCGATCTGCGGCGGCTTGGGGTGGTGACGGGCGACATCGACACGACCGACGTCACGGTGCTGCTGCTCGACGATCGCGAGAGCGTGATCTGGGTCGATGGCCCGATCGCCGCGTCGTTCCCGATCCTCCAGGCGCTGTCGGCCGAGCATCCGCTGCGCGCGATCCGCGGTGCCGACACGGTCAACGCGCTGACGCTGTCGATCGCGACCGGCGGCGAGGGCGTGCCGCAGGCGCAGACCGACATCGCCATGGTGGCGGCGAGCCGCAACACCAGCCTGGTCAGCTGGCGAACGGTCGTGATGCGCTCGCGCGCGTCGGTCAGCGCCGAGCTTCACAGTGCGATCAGCTGGCTCCTGGGCGGTACCCTGGGCGTCGTGGTACTGGCGGTGGTGCTCGCCAACCTGCGCGCGCTGCGCATCACCCGTCCGCTCGAGCGCCTGCTCGGCGTGGCGCGCACGGTGGCCGATCGCGGCCTGCCCGACGGGCCGCTCGCCACTGCGCTCGGTGAGACGCTGGCCGAGGCGCCGTCGGAGATCAGCGCGCTGATCGAAACCTTCGATCGCACCGTCAACCGCGTGCGCACCTCCTACGTGCGCCTGCGCAGCGCGCTGGGCGAGCGCGACGAGGTCAACGCCGAGCTGCGGCGCGTGCTCGACGATCTCGATCTGACGGTGCAGGCGCGTACCCAGCAGCTGGCCGAGGCGGTGCGCGAAGCCAAGCGCGCCGACGAGGCCAAGGGCCAATTCCTGGCGCGCGTCAGCCACGAGATCCGCACGCCGATGAACGCGATCATCGGCCTGACCGGGCTGCTGCTCGACAGCGATCTGCAGCCGGCGCAGTACGACTGCGCGCTGACCGTGCGCCAGTCGGCGCAGTCGCTGCTGTCGCTGATCAACGACATTCTCGACTTCTCGAAGATCGAGGCGGGCAAGGTCAATCTCGAGATCACCGAATTCCCGCTGCGCAGCCTGATCGAAGAGGTGTGGGACCTGGTCGTGATGCGCGCACACGACAAAGGTTTGCGCCTGGCACATCGCATCGCCCCCGACGTGCCCCAGCAGATCGTCGGCGACGCCACCCGCCTGCGCCAGGTACTGGTCAACCTGGTGGCGAACGCGGTCAAGTTCACCGACACCGGCGAGGTGACGATCACGGTGACCTGCGCCGATCCGTCCGACGATCTGGCGTCCGAGGGCGGCATCGACTCGTCGATCGTCGACGTGCCGGCCGAGCGGCTGACCCTGCGCTTCGAGGTGCGCGACACCGGCGTCGGCATCAGCGCGGACGATCAGCAGCTGCTCTTCGCGCCGTTTGCCCAGATCGGCGACGTCGCGCGCAAGCAGGAGGGCACCGGCCTGGGGCTGTCGATCTGCCGTCAGCTGGTGACGCTGATGGGCGGCACCATCGACGTCAGCAGCAACCCGGGGGCGGGCAGCTGCTTCTTCTTCACCCTGCCGGTGCGGATCGCGTCGTCGAAGGTCGAGCCCGAGCCGATCTTCCGCGGACGCACGGTGCTGGTGGCCGATCCGCACGCGCCGAGCCGCGGCCAGGTGGCCGATCTGCTGCGCCTGTGGGGCGTCACCGTGCGCGAGGCCGACAGCGCCGCCGATCTGCGCGCGCGCATGGACGAGGTGATGACGGTCGATCACGTGCTGATCGATCGCGATCTGCCCGACGGTGACGGTCTGCGGATCGCGTCGCGGATCTACCGCCGGTCGGCGGCCGATGACCCGGGGCCGGCGCTGCTGCTGATGGTGCCGCTGGGCAGCGTGCCCGACGCCGAGGTGCTGCAGGAAGCCGGGGTGAGGGGCGTTTTGACCAAGCCCGTGCGCGGTGCGGCGCTGCGCGAGCGGCTGCGCGAGTCGGTGGGCGGCCACGACGGCATTTTCGATCACGCCGCGCCGCCGACCGACGAGTACGTTCACGCCGAGATGCTGGTCGAGCCGTCGCGCATCCTGGTGGTCGACGACAACGCGGTCAACCAGAAGGTGGCGCGACTGCTGCTCGAGCGCGACGCCCATCGCGTCGACGTGGCGGCCAACGGCCAGGAGGCGCTCGAGGTGCTCCTGCGCATTCCCTACGATCTGGTGCTGATGGACTGCGAGATGCCGGTCATGGACGGCTACACCGCCGCGACCGCGATCCGCCGGCTCGACGGTCCGGCGCGCGTCGTGCCGGTCGTCGCGATGACCGCGCACGCCACCGAGGGTGAGCGCGAGCGCTGTCTGCGCGTGGGCATGTCCGACTACCTCGCCAAGCCGGTGTCCAGCGACGATCTGCGCCGCGTCCTGGCGCGCTGGCTGCCGGGCATCGCGCCCGGCGCGCCGCGCCTCGATCGTCCGATAACCGGCGGCTCGTCGGGCGACCTCACCCAGATGGCGCGCGCCGCGGTCGCCGAGGTCGACGCGCTGCGCGCCGCCCGGCACGATGGCGATCGGCCGACCACCGGCGGGCTGCGCAATCCGCGTCGCGCGATCGAACCGACGCCGCCGTCGGGCGCGCCGCGCAACCCGCCGCGCGCGGCCAAGCCCGAGGACGACGCGCTCGCCCAGCGGCTCGCCGTGCTGCGCGATCTGGCCGGTGACGAGCGCTTCGTCGGCCTGATCGAGCGTTTCCGCCAGGACACCGAAGACCGACTGCGCGATCTCGACGACGCCATCGCCAACCGCGACGCGGCCGAGATCGAGCATCTCGCCCACAGCATCCGCGGCAGCAGCAGCAACCTGGGCGCCGAGCGCCTGGCGTCGCTGGCGCAGGAGCTCGAGCGCCGCGCGGGCAGCGGCGATCTCGACGACGCGCACGTGCTGCTCAGCGCGGCGCGGCACGAGTACACCCGCCTGGGCGGCTTGCTCGACGCCTGACGCGGGGCGCCACGCGCGCCGCTTCGCTTTCCCACCCATCACGAAAAACGCCCCGCCGCGCGGCTGCGCAGCGGGGCGAGGAAGCGATCGATCGCGGACCGTCCTCTGAGAGGGCGGTCCGCGGATCGCGGATCCTTACGGGCAGGTCTGGAACGCGCTGGTGTCCTGGATCGGCGGCGCGGCCCGGCCCTGCGGGTTCTCGTAGGTCCACATGGCGCCGGTCTGGGTGTCGAGAATCTCGACGTTGAACGCGACGTTGGTGGCGGCGGTCACGAACACCCAGAAGCTGTTCTGGACCGTGCTGCAGCCGTCGAGCACCTTGACCAGCATCTCGGCGTTGTCGTCGTTGAAGAACGTGAACACGCCCGAGTCACGCAGGCCGATGTCGACCGCGTTGCCCTTGCCCGATGTGCCGAGGTCGGTTTCCCAATCGACGCTGACCGCGAAGCGGCCGTCGGCGTTGAGGCAGAGCGTGTTGCTGTCCGGCACGCAGTCGGTGCCGCCGCCGCCGCCTTCGGCCTGCGCCCAGAAGACGCCGGTGGTGAAGGCGGGCACGTTGAACGTGCCGCTGGCGGCGTCGTACGACGCCGTGCGGACGATCGGATCGGCGCTCTGCTGCAGCACCGGATGGAGCACGAAGTCGACGCCCGCAACCTCGTCGGCGGTGAAGCTCACCGCGTCGGGGCGC
Source organism: Acidobacteriota bacterium (assembly GCA_039025295.1). Lineage (GTDB taxonomy): Bacteria > Acidobacteriota > Thermoanaerobaculia > Multivoradales > J023 > JBCCOR01. The sequence goes on along the minus strand of JBCCOR010000014.1, from coordinate 12,478 downwards.
GCGTTGAACACCACCATCACGTGATCGACCGCGGGGTCGATCGCGCCGGCGGTATCCGACAGCAGCATCGCGATCACGCCCGGCACCTGGTTCGGGCCGGTGTTGAGGAAGCGCAGGCTGTTCTGCACCGCCTCGCCGGTCTGCAGGCGGAAGAGCTGGGTGCTCTTGCGCACGCGCAGGGCCTCGCGGGTGTGCAGGACGTTGGCCTGGATGTCGGTCGGCGTGACCGCCAGGCCCGGATCAGCCAAGAGCGGCTGCATCAGCGGCCAGTTGTCGAGGTTCTTCGACGCCACCGGCAGACCGACGCCCCAGTTGTTCGACTGGTACGTGAAGTCGAGCTTGTTGAACCAGTCGCCGCTGTTGAAGCTGTCGCGATCGAGCGACTTCGAACGCAGCATGTCCATGCCGGCGTGGATGAACGGCACGCCCTGGCTGTAGAGCGTGACGTCGACGCCCAGGTTCTGGATCCGCGCCCGGTCGGCCGAGGACGTGTCCACCGGCACCTTGAACTGGATCGCATCGAACAGGGTTTCGTTGTCGTGCGCCGCGACGTAGTTGATCGTCTCCTGCGGATCGAGCACGTAGCCGGCCTGCTGGCCGTTGTAGTCGACCGCGCTCGCCGGCTCGGCTTCGCCGCTGGCGTTGACGAACACGTAGTCGCGCAGGTTGCCCGCCATGCCGGCGCGCACCCAGTCGGTCTCGCCCAGGAGCGAGGCCAGCTGGTCGTCGGGCGTGCCCTGGTCGGTGGCGTTCGGGTTGACGAACAGACCGGTCAGGAAGCCCTGCTCCTGCAGGCCGCTGAACGGACCACCGCCGCGGGCGCCGTCGCGCAGGCGATCGTTGAAGGTGCCGATGCCGGTGCCGGCCATGTTGGCCTGGATGCCGTTCTCACCGCGGGCGCCGTTGGCCACCTCGCCGAAGTTCCAGCCTTCGCCGTAGACGTAGATCTTGCTGCCGTCGATGCCGTCCTCAGCGAGCGTGAGCGCGTCGAGCGCCTCGCGCACCTTGAGCATGTTCGACTTCATGTGATGGCCCATCAGGTCGAAGCGGAAGCCGTCGACCTTGTAGTACTTCGCCCAGACGACGAGCGAATCGACCATCAGCTTCTCCATCATCGCGTGCTCCGACGCGGTGTTCGGGCAGCAGGTCGACTGCTCGATGTCGCCGGTCGCGTTCAGACGATGGTAGTAGCCCGGGACGATGCGATCGAGCACCGACTTCGGGTTCTGGCCGCCGGCGTTGGTGTGGTTGTAGACCACGTCCATGACCACGCGCAGGCCGTTCTGGTTGAGCGACTGCACCATCTCGCGGAACTCGACGATGCGGGTGGCGCCGTCCGGGTTGGTGGCGTAGCTGCCCTCCGGCACGGTGTAGTGCCACGGATCGTAGCCCCAGTTGAAGCCGTCCTGATCCTGGATCGCCGCGATTCGCGCCTGCTGCTCCTCGGAGTCGGGACCGAACGACGACAGATCGCCTTCCGGACCGACCTGCAGCTCACGGCGCTCCTCGACCGTTGCGATGTCGAACGACGGCAGCAGATGCACGTGGGTCAGACCCGCCGCGCCGAGCGCTTTGAGGTGGTTCATGCCGTTGCTGTTGGCCTCGGTGAAGGCCTTGAACGTGCCGCGCACGGCGTCGGACACGGTGTCGTCTTGCCACGAGAAGTCGCGCACGTGCAGCTCGTAGAGCACGATGTCTTCGAAGTACGGCAGCGCCGGCTTCTGGACGTTCATCCAGCCGCTGGGCATCCACGCCGGATCGCTCAGGTCGATCAGCTGGCTGCGCTGGCTGTTGGCCGACAGGCTGAGCGAGTACGGATCGGTGACGATGTTGGTCTCGATCGCACCCGTCTCCGGCGCGTAGACCTGCACCTCGAAGAGGTAGTACTGGTTCTTCCAGGCCGGATCGCCGGTGATCATCCACACGCCGGTCTCGGCGTTGTAGGTCATCGGCTGGATCAGGCTGGCCGTCGTGGCCGGATCGGCGTCGGCGAAGAGATGGAAGTTCACCGACTGCGCGGTCGGCGCCCACACCCGAACGGTGGTCGCGTCCTCGGCGAAGGTCGCGCCGAGGTCGCCGCCGTAGGTGAAGAGATCGTCGAGCGCGCCCGGAATCTGCACCGAGGTGGCGTCGATCACCTCACCCTGCGCGTCGAGGGCGACCGCCGCGATCTGGCCGCGGAGAATGGTCTGCGCCATGGCGAGATCGCCGTCGGCGACGTTGAACGCGTTCTGGCCGGCGAGGTGCGGGAACTTGTCGCGCGACGCCTGCGACAGGCCGTCGGCGTCGGCGCTGAGGGCGATCCACTGGCCGCCGTTGATGCCGTCGACGCCGAGCGTGATGTCGGCCATGTCGCTGTAGTAGAGGCGAATCTCGGCGGCGGCCTGTGCGGCGGCCGAGTTCCAGGCCAGCGTCTCGGCGTCGACCCAGTAGGCCTCGGCGTTGTTCAGGTTGCCCTGCGGACCGGCCGGACCGTCGCTGCTGATGGTCAGGATGTTGCTGGTCGCGTCATAGGCGAAGAACATCTCGGTGCACGGCGTCGGCACGGTGAACGGGATGTTGGCGCCGTTCAGGGCGCCGTCGAGGCCGTAGTTCTCGGCCCAGTCCTCGTTGATTGCGACCTTGGTCTCGTAGCTGCCGGCCGGGATGCCGGTGGTGGTGAAGGTGTAGATGCCGTCACCGTCCGGATCCTGCAGCCAGGAGCGCAGGCACCACGGCTGCCAGTCTTCGGGGCAGCCCAGCTCCTGCTGGAACGAGCCGGCGAGCGTGGCGATGGTCGCGGTGACGTTGTCGGCCACCCAGTTGGTCTCGTGCGAGTAGTAGAACTTGACGTCGCCGCCTTCCGGCACGCTCAACGGAATGTCCGGGCCGTCGAACGACGCGTTGATGCCGTAGTTCTCGTCCCAGCTGCCGTTGATCGCGACCTTGTAGTTCCAGTCGCCGGCCGGCAGCGAGAAGACGCCCTGCCACAGCTGGTCGTCCTCGTCGAAGGCGAGGCCGGTGACGGCGCAGTCGGGCTGCCAGTCGCCCGGGCAGCCGAGTTCTTCCTGGAAGTTGCCGGGCACGATCACCTGGTCGGGCTGCACGATGCTGTTGTCGAAGGTCTCGACCATCGGCGTGTTGTCGGCGGTGTTGAAGGAGAAGCGCGTGGGCTCGCAGTCGTTGGCGACGTTGAAGGGAATGTCGGCGCCGCCCAGGGCACCGCCCTGGCCGAAGTTGACGTCCCACGACTCGTTCAGCGCGACCTTCCAGGCGTACTCGCCGGCGGGCAGCTTCTCGGTCTCGAAGGTGTAGATGCCGTCACCGTCCGCGTCCTGCATCCACGAGCGCAGGCACCACGGCTGCCACGGACCCGAGCAGCCCAGAACGTCCTGGAAGCTGCCGGCGGCGGTGGCGATGGTCGAGTTGACGTTGTCGGTGACCCAGTTGGTCTTGTGGTCGTAAAAGAACTTGACGTCGGTGGCCTCGGTCAGACTGAGCGGGATGTTGTCGCCGTTGAAGACGCCGCCCAGGCCGTAGTTCTCGTCCCATGAGCCGTTGAGCGGAGCCTTGTAGTCCCAGTCGCCTGCCGGCACGTTGAAGATGCCCTGCCAGACGTCGTCTTCTTCGTCGAGCGTGAGGCGGGTTTCGGTGCAGTCGGGCGTCCAGTCGGCCGAGCAGCCGAGCTCGTCCTGCAGGCTGCCGGCAACGGCGACGGAGGCCGGGTTGGCCTGCAGGCTGGCGGCGGCGCCGACGAGCAGCAGCGCGGCGAGACAGCCGGCGAGAAGCCAAGCGGATCGGCTGTGGTTGGAGAACAGTCTACGCATCGATGAGGAACCTCTCTACGTTCGCGTGGTCGGAGCGAAGGCGCGCGTCGCGGCGCGTCTTCTGCGGATCAGGCTGTGGAAGCTCGTGCGTCTGGCCGCGCGACGGGCGCGGCGGTCGACGAGCGAAGGGTGCAAGGCAGGGTAAGCCGTGGGGCGATGAAAGGTACGTCTTAAGGTGGTACCATGGGTGCTAACCCTTGGCAACGATTGTTCATTGCATGCGCGTCTTGCCCTCCGTGGGCCTCCGACACGCGTCCGACAGGCGTCCGACAGACGGCGCAGCTGTTCTTCGAATGTTCAGGTGCGGCGATCCGTCGGGGCTGTACGGCCCCGCGGGAAAAACGCCGGAAAGGATTCAGAAGCCTTCACCAAGTCTTCATGAACCTCGGGCATCATGACTCCATCATCACGCAAGACGGCGGTATGGTGTATCGTGCCGTCGACCTCAGTTGATTCCCTCACCGCTTCGGACGCGATCGCCATGGCGCGCCCTCCCGCGTCGCCCCTCGCGCCCAAGCTTTTCTCAGCCCCTTTTTGATTCGAACCTGGTTCGATCGTCCGACGCCCCTGGACGATGAACTCTCCCCGGGGTCCCGCGCTGCGCCGCGGCGTGTGCGGCGGAACCCTCACGACACCACGGAGGACACTCCATGTTCCCGCGCTCTCTGCTCAACCGCACCGTCGTGCTGGCCCTTGTGCTGCTGCTCGCCGGTGCGGCGGGTGCCTTTGCCCAGGCCACCCGCGGTACCCTCGCCGGCCTGGTCACCGACCAGGACGAAAGCACGGCCCTGCCGGGTGCCATCGTCGAAGCGATCCACACGGCGACCGGCACGGTGTACTCGACCGTGACCCGCGCCGACGGTCGCTTCAGCATCCTCAACGTCCGCATCGGCGACTACACGGTGAAGGTCAGCATGGACGGCTTCCGCACCGAGGAGAAGACCGGTGTGAACGTCGCGCTCGGCGGCGAGTCCTACGTGACCTTCGCCCTGCCGCTGGCGTCGGTGGAGGAGACCCTGACGGTCGTCGCCGAGGCCAACCCGCTGATCAACCCGGGCCGCACCGGCAACACCTCGACGGTGCCGGAAGAGCTGATCGACAGCCTGCCCAACGTCAGCCGCAGCATCGAGGATCTGGCGCGCACCAACCCGTTCTTCACCACGTGGAACGACAACGACGACGCCAGCGCGCTGAGCGTCGCGGGCCGCAGCAACCGCTACAACAACATCCAGATCGACGGCGCGGTCAACAACGACCTCTTCGGTCTCGCCGACTCGGGTACGCCGGGCGGTCAGGCTGAGACCCAGCCGATCTCGATCGAGGCGATCGACGAGCTGCAGCTGCTGGTCGCGCCCTACGACGTGCGTCAGGGCGGCTTCTCCGGTGGCGGCGTCAACGCGATCACCAAGAGCGGCACCAACCAGTTCAAGGGCACGCTCTACTACTTCACGGCCGATGACGATCTCGTGGGCGACCGCGACGACGACGACGGCGACGAGGTGCCCTTCGGCACGTTCGACGAGGAAGAGTTCGGCGTCAGCCTCGGCGGCGCGCTGGTGCAGGACAAGGCGTTCTTCTTCGTCAACGCCGACATCTCCGAGCGCGATCGTCCGACCGGCTTCTCGATCGGCGGCACCGGCGTTTCGCTCGACAACGTGATCTCCGAGGCCAACCTCTTCCGCGACATCTCGATCAACCAGTACGGCTTCGATCCGGGCGCGCTGGGCGAGCAGACGCGCAGCGCCGAGAGCGACAAAATCTTCGCGCGCCTCGACTTCAACCTGGCCGAGAACCACCAGCTGACGTTCCGTCACAACTACGTCGACGCGACCAACGACGTGCTCAGCCCGAACGCGTTCACCTACGACTTCCCGAGTCATCAGTACGTCTTCGGCAGCGAGACCAACTCGACGGTCCTGCAGCTCAACAGCGTCTTCGGCTCGAACGCGTTCAACGAGTTCCGCGTCACCTACCAGACGATCGAGGACAACCGCGATCCGGTCGTGCGCTTCCCGTACGTCCGCGTCGACGCCGGTCCGGTCAACTTCGAGGCCGGCTCCGAGCGCTTCTCGACCGCCAACGCGCTCGACCAGGACATCTTCGAGCTGCACAACGACTTCACGTTCGTCCGCGGCAACCACACGATCACGATCGGTACGCACAACGAGTTCTTCTCGTTCGACAACCTGTTCATTCGTGAGAACTTCGGCGCCTACCGCTTCGATTCGCTCGACGACTACGCCGCCGGTACCGCCTTCCAGTACGACTACAGCTTCTCGGCCACGAACGACCCGCAGCAGTCGGCGAAGTTCGACGTCACGCAGCTGGGCTTCTACGTCGGCGATCAGTGGAACGTGAACCCGCGCTTCAGCCTGACCTACGGCCTGCGCGTCGACGTGCCGCTCTTCCCGGACGAGCCGACCGCCAACCCGCAGTCGCTCGAGTTCGGCTTCCGCACCGACGAGATGCCCGACGGCAACGCGATCTTCTCGCCGCGCGTCGGCTTCAACTGGGACATCTCCGGCGACGGCTCGCAGCAGCTGCGCGGCGGCATCGGCATCTTCTCGGGCCGCACGCCCTACGTGTGGCTGTCGAACCAGTACTCGAACACCGGCATCGAATTCACCCGCATCAGCGCGCGCGGTGACATCCAGTTCGTGCCGGATCCGGACAACCAGCCGACCGAGCTCGGCTTCGCGTTCACCAACGAGATCAACCTGGTCGATCCGGACTTCGAGCTGCCGCAGGTGCTGCGCGCCAGCCTCGGCTACGATCGCGATCTCGGCTTCCTGGGCATGATCGGTTCGGCCGAGGTGATCTTCGCCGACACGCGCGAGGACATCCGCTACGAGAACCTCAACATCGTCGCCACCGGCGAGACCAACCCGGTCGACGGTCGTCCGCTCTTCACCCGCGGCAACCCGACCTTCCGCGACGTCATCCTGCTCCGCAACACGGACAAAGGCGAGCAGCTGAACTTGGCGCTCAAGCTCGAGCGTCCGTTCCGCGACGGCTGGTACGGCAGCCTGTCGTACGTCTACGGCGAGTCGGAGTCGATCAACGACGGCAACTCGAGCCAGGCGCGTTCGAACTGGCGCTTCGTGCCGGTCGTCGGCAACCCCAACGATCCGGTGACGGCCGACTCGAACTACCTGGTCGAGCATCGCTTCAACGCGACGCTTTCCTACACCTTCGACTGGGCGGAGAACGCGGCCACCACGATCGGCCTGTTCTACAACCATCAGTCGGGCCGTCCGTACTCGACCACCTACGGCCGCGACGTCAACGGCGACTTCGAGGACAACGACCTCATCTACGTCAACAACCCGGGTGAGATCGCGTTCGTCGGCGGCGCTGGCGACGAGGCCCTGTGGGAGGCGTACATCAACGCCGACGAGGGTCTGCGCGACGCGCGCGGTTCGATCGTCAAGCGCAACGAGAGCCGGGCGCCGTGGATCCACTCGCTGGATCTCTCGATCGCCCAGCAGATCCCGCTCTTCGGCCGCGCCCGCGCCGAGGTCACCTTCGACATCGAGAACCTGGTGAACCTGTTCGACAGCGACGCGGGCCGCGTGCGCTACGTGCCGTTCGCCGAGGCGTCGCCGATCGAGCAGGTGACCGACGACAACGGCAACCAGGCCTTCGCGGCCGACGGTCGTCCGCTCTTCGACCTGCGCTTCAGCGATCCCGACGCGCGTTTCTCGGTCGACGATCTGCGCTCGCGCTGGCGGGCCAAGCTCGGTCTGCGCATCACCTACTGATCGCAGCCTGACCTGCCCGACGTCGATCGCTCGACGACCGGCGTCGATCCGACGGACCTTCCGCGCTGCGGAGGGTCCGTTTTTTCATAGGCGCGGCGGGTCGCCGCGGCTGCGGGTCCGCGCATCTTCGATACGATGGACGGGATGAGCGACACCGCGTTTCGCGTGCCTGTTTCGTCCGACCTGCCCGACGCGGCCGCCGACGTGGACGCATCGAGGGCCGATCTCGATCGTTTTCTCCACGTCCTGCCGGCGCCGCTGCGCGATGCGATCGCGGGCGACCCCGAGGCCGATGCGCTGGTCGAGGTCGTGCTCGATCTCGGCCGTCCGCCCGAGGCACGCTTCCCCGACCGCTGGCGCGTGCTCGATCCGGCGCCGGTCGACGCTGGGCTGCTTGCGGCGGTCGTCGAGCGCGTCGGCGACTTCGGCCGCGACAACCGCGCCGGCATCGAGCGTACGCTGCACCGCATCTCGGCGATTCGCAACCGGGCCGGCGCGATCGTCGGCCTGACCTGCCGCGTCGGCCGGGCGGTCTACGGCACGCTCGAGATTTTGCGCGACGTTGTTGAGTCGGGCCGTTCGCTGCTGCTGCTCGGTCGTCCGGGCGTCGGCAAGACGACGCTCCTGCGCGAGGCGGCGCGCGTCTTGGCCGACGACCTGGGCAAGCGGGTGGTGATCGTCGACACCTCGAACGAGATCGCCGGCGACGGCGACATCCCGCATCCCGGCATCGGCCGCGCGCGTCGCATGCAGGTGCCCTCACCCGACGATCAGCACGCTTTGATGATCGAGGCGGTGGAGAACCACATGCCCGAGGTGGTGGTGATCGACGAGATCGGCACCCACGCCGAGGCCTTGGCAGCGCGCACGATCGCCGAGCGCGGCGTGCAGCTGATCGCGACGGCGCACGGCAACACCCTGATGAACCTGCTGCAGAACCCGACGCTCGCCGACCTGGTGGGCGGCGTGCAGACCGTGACGCTCTCCGACGAGGAGGCGCGTCGTCGTCGGACGCGCAAGACCGTCCTCGAGCGCAAGGCGCCGCCGACCTTCGACGTCTTGGTCGAGATCCAAGCGCGTGAGACCTTGGTGGTGCACGGCGAGGTCGGCCCGGTGGTCGACGCGTACCTGCGCGGCGCGCCGCCGTCGCCCGAGATTCGTCGTCGTCTTTCCGACGGTGGCGTGGCGGTCGAAAGCGGCGACCCGACTCCGCCGCCGTCACCGGTCGGCCTGGCGATCGCCGCGACCAACGGCGGCCGCGAGGCCGGCGGCGCGCGCGGCGGCGATGCCCCCAAGCGTCGCACGCCGCACGGTCGTCGCGCGCAGAAGATCCGGCGGCTCTATCCGTACGCCATCGACCGCGGCAAACTGCAGCGCGCTATCGACGAACTGCGCGTCCCGGCCCGCCTGGTCGACGAGATCGCCGACGCCGATTTTCTGCTCACGACGAAGGCGCACGAGCGTCATCGTCCGCGCCGCGTGCAGGATGCCGCGCGCGCCGGCATTCCGGTCCACGCGGTGCGCACGAACACCTACAAGCAGTTCGAGTCGTTCCTGCGCGAGCACTTCGAGGTCGGCGACGACGTCGAGCGCTTCGGGCGCGAGTCGTCGGAGATGCAGGAGGCGATCGATCACGTTCTCGCCACGGCGGAGCCGACGGCGCTGGCGCCGCAGAACGCTTATGTGCGGCGGCTGCAGCATGCATATGCGCAGCGGGTGGGGTTGACGTCGGAGAGTCGCGGGAGCGGGACGGGGCGGCACGTGGTGGTGCAGCCGGCGTAGGGCGAGGGCGCCTGGGCTCCGGTCACCTTGGGTCACCTGGGCTCCGGTCACCTGGGCATGAATGCCCAGGCTATTCTTCCGACGGCCCGCCTCCGGCGGCCTACCGCCGCCCTTCCCAAGACGCATCGTTTTGGCTCTTCGCGTTCGATGGGCGCGTGGCTCTTGATGGACGGACTCGGCGAATATGCGCGAGCAAATCGAAGGTGGTTCCGGTGAGGGGTGGGGGTAGGCTGCCGAGAGGCAGGCCGTCGGAAGAATAGCCCGGTGCTTCAGCGCCGGGTGAAAGAGGGGCGCTGCTCTCCCGCGATCCCCCGTGCGCTACGCTTCCCGCATGGAAGGGACCATTACGCTGCTGCATCTCTCCGATCTCCACGCCCGCGACAACACGGCGTGGGATGCGAATCGCGTCACGCGGACGCTGATCGAGGATCTGACCGATCTCGCGAATGACGGCCTGCGCCCCGATCTCGTGCTGTTCACGGGCGATCTGGCGTGGGCGGGAAAGCCCGAGGAGTTCGAATGGGGCTGGGCGTTCCTCGAATCGGTGCTCGACGCGTGCGGCCTCGGGCGCGACGCGCTCTTCCTCGTGCCAGGCAATCACGACATCGACCGCGCGAAGGTCAGCTCGCTCGTCCGCAACTTTCCGGCGCAGACCGATCGCGCTGAAGTCGAGGCGAAGATTCGAGACGGCGGCTCCGACTGGTCGTTCCTGACCCAGCGTCTCGACGCCTACCGCGCGTTCGTCGCGAGCCTCGACCTTGACCATCTCGAGATCGACGCCGACCGCGCGATCTGGACGGCGATGCCCACGGTCCGCGGCTGCTCGATCGGCCTGGCGGGCTTCAACACGGCGTGGACCTGCGCGCGCCAGGGCGAGAAGGGGCAGCTGTGGATGGGTGCGCACTGGCAGCACGAGACGCTGCACGAGGCCGTGCACGACGCGAAGGTGCGGATCGCGCTCCTGCATCATCCGCCGTCGTGGCTGCATGAGCACGAGGCGCCGAGATTCGAGGAGGCGCTGCAGCGGGATTTTCATCTCGTGCTCCACGGCCATCGCCATCGCGCGTGGGTGCGCGGCGGCAATCGCGATCACGCGACGCTCGAGGCCGCCGCCTGCTACGACCGGGCGGATCGCGACAACGGCTACAGCCTGATTCAGCTCGATCCTGCGACGCGGCAGGTCGACGTGCATTTGCGAGAGTTCAAGTCCAGCGGCTGGGTGAAGCGCTGCATTCCGGACGATGCGCCCGACGGCGTGTGGACGTTCGCGGCGCCGTGGCTGCCTGATCTGGTGCCTGTCGCTGAGGCTGTGTCCTCGACTGTGACGCCCCAGCAGACGTCGTCTGCGCCGCTGCCGCCCGGTGTCGACAAAGACCTCGCCACGTACCTCAAGCGTCTGCGCTCGCGCTGCACGGATCTTTCGCTGATCGGCTTCAAGACCAAGCTCCGCATGTCGCTGAAGCTCGACGACATCTACATGCACCTGCGTGCCCGCCCGCGCGACGGATCGATGGCGCGCGATCGCGAGAAGGCCGGCGGTCGGCTCGATTATGCACGGCTCGAGGCGCGGGAGATCGCGTTCGATGACGTCCTGTCGGCGGCCCTCGCGTGGGACCGCAACGGCGTCGTGGTCTTGGGCGAGCCGGGCAGCGGGAAGACGACCCTGCTGAAGCACTTCGTGCTCGCCGCAACCGAGGCGCCGACGCGCTTCGGCCTGCGGACCGACGCCGTGCCTGTGCTGATCGAGCTGCGCCGGCTGAAGCGGCCGACCAACGGCCTGCAGTCGGCGATGGTTGAGACCTTTGCAGCCGTCGACGGCCTCGACGCGGCCGACGCTCAGGCGCTAGCGCGCGCGCTGCTGCGGCGGAGCGAGCGACTGTTCGTGCTCCTCGACGGACTCGACGAGGTCGCCGACAAGATGACGCGCGCGTCGGTGTCGCGCTGGGTGGAAAGCGCGCTGGGCGAGCACCGCGACGCGCGCTTCGTGCTCACCAGCCGGCACGCCGGCTACGTCGGCGACGCCATGCTGCACGGCCGCCTGCTCGAGTTCGACGTCCTGCCGCTGACGCCCGGCGACGCGCGCAGCTTCATCGCGCGCTGGTACGCGGCGGTGGAGAAGCAGGCCGGTGCCGGCCGCCTCGAGGGACCTGCCGATCCGGCGGAGGCGGCGCAGCAGGCGCGGGAGCAGGCCGAACACCTGTGCACGAAGCTCTTCGACGACGACCGCCCGCGTACGAAAACCCTGCGCGATCTGATCGAGAATCCGCTGATGCTGCAGATCCTCTGCCTGGTGCACCGCGATCGCCGCCACTTGCCCGAGCGCCGCGTGGAGCTCTACGCGGAGTGCCTCGAGGTGCTGATTTCGCTTTGGCGCGAGGCGAAACAGATGCCGTCCGATCTGCCGCTGCACGCGGCCCTGGCGGTGCTGCAGCCGCTGGCGTGGCATTTCCACACGCGGGAGATTCGCGAGGCGTCGCGGGAGACAATCGAGCCGGTGATCCGCGGTCCGCTGCGGGCCCAAACCGCGCTGAAGCTGCAGCCGTCGGGATTTCTCGACGCGGTGCGCGACCAGACCGGCGTTCTGGTGTCGCTCGGCTCAGGCGACTTCGCGTTTCTGCACCTGAGCTTTCAGGAGTACCTGGCGGCCTGTCACCTGAAGAGCCAGGCGCTGGAGCAGCCGACGCTGCTCGATGCGCTCGTCGATCACTTCGGCGAAGGCTGGTGGCGCGAGGTGACGCTGTTGACGGTCGGCCTGACCGAGCCGTCGCTCTTCGGTCCGCTGATGCGTCGGCTGATCGCGGCGCGGAAGCTGTCGAGCGATCCGTTGATGCCGTCGTACTGCGTGCTCGATGCGACGAGTCCGTCGGCGGTTCCGCTGCTGCAGGCGTTGGCGGATGGGATCGACGATGTGCGGGAGCGGTTCCAGGTGCTGCGGCTGTTGAAGTCGGAGGCGCTCGGGGATTGGGCGGAGGTGGCGATCGAGGACGGTCGCACAGGTCGCGAGGTGCTCGAAGGGCTTCGCGCGAACGAGCCGGACGATGAGGAGCGCGGATTGCTGCGGGAGCACGAGCGGTTGGTGACGGGGGAGCCCGTTGCAGATTTACACGTCCGCTACAGTCAGCTAAAGGG